>CAKZVN010000206.1 GCA_937922105.1 uncultured Litorilinea sp. | reverse complement strand
CAAGACAGGTCGGCTGCGCCTTAGCATCACGGCGCGCAACCGGCTTTGTTCAGAGCGCCTAATCATCGCGCGGGCGACCACCGCCGCCGGGTGCACGCACTTCGACGCCAATGGTCCGACTGTCGCTGCCGTTGCCGTACGCGGTCAGCTGGTAGTCATAATAGCCTGCCTGACCCGGACAGTCGTTGTGTTCACCGTCGCGCGGGCCGCCCTGCACCAAGTTGGCGCCGCTGCGCACCAGATTCACGCCCTGGGCGTTCTCGGTGCGCCAGCGGAAGTTGACACACTGCCCAGCCTGGATGCTGTTGGTGTTGGACCAGAACTCGTTGATGCGCGGGCGAGCCGGCGGTGGCGGCGGCGCGCCCGCCACAGTGATGGTGAGCGGGAAATCGAAGGCAATGTTGTTGCGGTCGAAGACACGCAGCACATAGGTCGTCGGCTGACCCGGACAGACGTTGCGTGCATCATTGCCGCCTACCCCTTCCTGGCGCCCGCCGGCGTCGCGCCCCAGCCGAGCGGCAACAGCAACGCCAACAGCGCCACAGCCATGAGGGCAATCATCCATCGTTTCAAGAGTCGGCGCTCCTTTTTTGGGTCCTTAGGTCTTCGGCAAAGTCCCGGGGCAAGACAGAGCGTCCCGACGCAGCATTGCCCAAAGTCAAACCGCCGCGGCTGTCATATGGACAGCCGCGGCGGATTATACCACGATCCGACCGGCGGTAAAATGCGTTCGCAGTGGGTCCTACGGCCCCCAGTCCACCATCTGCTCGCCCACGAAGGTGTAAGTGATGGGCAGATCAATGGGCAACGGGCGCTGGTTGCTGCCGTCGGCGTCCATGACCCAGACGCGCCAGGGACCGGTGCTGTGGGCCGCGGTGCGATTGCTCAAAAAGACAATGTGGCGCCCGTCGGGACTCCACGCCGGGGCTACGCTGGAAGGCAGTTCGTCCACCAGCGTAAATTCCGGGCGTGTCAAGCCGCGCAAGTCCGAGCCGTCGGCGTTGACGGCGAAAATCTGCCAATGGCTTGCCTCCCGGCGCTGAAAGACGATGCGATTGCCGTTGGGCTGCCAGTCCGGGTCCAGTTCATACTGCTTGCGGATGTTGAAAAAGACCAGCTCCGAGCGCGCATCCGGGTGGTCCTGCGTCTTTTGGATGCCCGCAGGCGAGTGATAGACGATACCGCCCGCCTGCCAATCCGGTGCATGGGCGCGCGGCAAGGAGGGCACATCCCGGTAGTTGTTGCCGTTGACATCCACACGCGCCAGTTGCTGCTGGCGCTCGGTGGTAAGGCGCGCGCCGATGGGGGGATTGGACGACGGCAAACAGCGCGGGCCGAACTGCAAACACTCGATCACCTCATCGCCCCGCTCAAAGACCAGATAGCGCCCGTCGGGACTCCACTTGGGCGAGAAGAGCAACTCGCGACCGCTGAAGATGCGCCGCTCGTTGCTGCCGTCCACGCCGATGAGATAGAGACCATGTTCGCCGCCGCTGCGCGTAAAGGCCACTTGCGTGCCGTCCGGGCTGATCGCCGGATCGAAGCCGCCGGTTAGGTGACGCAGCGCGCCGCTTGTCAAGTCATAGAGATAGATGTCGCCGCCCCACTCGGTCTGAATTGCCAGTGTACCGGTCAAGCCGGTGGGCGCGGGAGCGGGCGTCGCATATTGGCCCTGCGCGTCGGGGCGCGGGGGCGCGACCGGCTCCCCGAAGGAGGGGGCTGCGCTCACCGTCGCGCGCACCGGCAACGCTGTGAGCGGTCCTTCCACGGCCAAATACGCGGCAGCCGCCCAGGCAAAGCCGCCGGGCAACTCCGGCTGTGCCACCTGCAACCAGTCGCCCGCGGCGTTGCGCGCCAAGACCACCAGACGCTCACCGGGCTGGGCTTTGGCGATGATGGCATAGCCTGCGCCCGGCCCGGCACGCAAATTCAGCCGCGCATCGCGCAAGGTAACCTGTGCGGTGACGCCGGCATCGGCCTGACCCGCTGCCGTGCCGGGTGTGGGAGTGGGCAGCAAGTCCAGCACACCGGTGGTCGTCGTGGCGGTCCTCGGGACGATGGTCACCGCGGTCGCAGCCAAGCGCCCGGCGTCGAAGACGATTACCGCATCGGTAGCCATCCAGCCGCGCGTACCGTCCTCTGTGCGTACTGCCAGCCAAGCGCCGTCGGTGGTGCGCGATGTCACCGCCAAGAGCGCGCCCTGGGGCACGCGCGCCAAGCGCACGCCGCGCTCATCCAACAGATCAGCACCGCCCAGCCCGACCACGCCCTCCACCTGAGCCAAAGGCGGCGGCGGGGTCGAGGTAGCAGTCGGGGTGGGCAAAGCGAGCGTCAGCGGTTGGGAGGGCACGCTCCCTGCGCTCTGCAAGGTCTGGGTTTGTCCGATGCGATTGCCTGCGGGCGCGACTGCGACGGCCTCCGATGGAGAAGCGAGCGGGGCATCCGCCGCAGCCGGCAGTGGGGGTTCACTCGGCGCGGGCTGGGTGGCGCGGGGTGTCGCCTGGGCCGCCGGCGCGGGCAAGGTTTCCAACGACCCGCGCTCGTGGCGCGCCAGCCAGCCGAGCGCAATCACCACCCCGGCGCTCAGCGCCAGGGCGAAGCCGATCAACGTGCGTAGGGCAAAGCGGCGCGGCTCCGCGGCCGGGACAAGCGCGTGCGGTCCGCGCACCGGGGTACGCCGCAAAGGTTGGCGAGACATGGGATCAGTTGCCACCCTCTTCGGACTCTGCGTCCTCGGCGGCCTCCTCCGTCGCTTCGCCGGTCGTTTCCTCCGCAGCCTCCGTGTCTATGCCGGGTTCCTCTGCGCTCGGCTCCTGGGCGGGTTCCTCGGCAGGCGCGGGCGTCGCGGTGGGGGCGGGCGGTGTCTGGCTTGTCGTGGGCAGGAAGGTCGCTGCGGCGGTCATACCCGGCAAAACACGCGAGAGATCGCCGTCGGTAAAGCGAATCACCACCGGGAAGGTGACAAAGCCGGTTCCGGCACTCGCCAGCGGCGCGATCTGCTCCACCACGCCGTAGAAGGGCGTCTCGGGCAGCGCATAGATGGCAATCTCCACCGGCGCCCCCACCCGGACCTGGGCAATGTCGCGCTGTTCCACGTTGACGGTGAGTTTGATGTCCGACGTATCCGCCAAGACCGCTGCCACCGTGCCTGCGGTCACCTGTTGGCCTAAATCCACATTGAGGGCCAGCACAGTGCCGGCAATGGGCGCGACCACCTGAGCGCCGGACTGGGCCAGCCGCGCCTCCTCCAGGCGAATCATGGCTTGGCGCACAGCCAACTCGGCCTTGCGCACCGCAGCCATCTCCGGCCCCTGTTGCAATTTTGCCAGTGCGGCTTCGGCTGCGGCGACGCGCGCCTCGGCAGCCGCCAACTCTGCCGGGGTCGGCTTTAGGCGCAGTTCGTTCAGGCGCGCTTGGGCCGTCTGGGCTGCTGCCTGGGCAGTCTGGATTTCGGAGCGCGTGGCGGGTTTGTTGGCCTCGTCAAAGGCAGCTTTAGCCGCTTCCAGGTCAATCGTCGCGCGCTGGAGCGCGTCCGCTGCGCTGGAAGCCGCGGCCTCGGGCAGCCAAGCGATCTTGTCATATTCGCGCTGGGCTGCCTGCACAGCCAACTCGGCGCGCTTGAGGTTCGCCAACGCCTGGTTGATCTGGGCGGGCGTGGGACGCTCGCGCAGTTCTTCTAAACGCGCCCAGGCTGCGGCAGCGGAACTCTCCGCCGCAGCCAACTCTTCCGGGGTCGGCCCCGCGGCGACCTCCGCCAACGTCTCCTGGGCCAAGAGCAGATTGGCTTGGGCCACAGCAATGTCGCTTTCGTTGACCAGCTTGCCGGCTTCCTCGAAGTCAATGCGCGCCGCCTGGAAAGCCAACTCGGCCTGCTCCACGGCCCAATCCAGATAGGTGGTATCCAGCGCCACCAACAGATCACCTGCTGCCACGCGGTCACCGACTTCCACTGCAATCTCTGTGACTTGGCCCCCCGCGCGCAAGACCACGCGACGGTCACGCACCACGGAAATGACACCGACTGCGCTCAACGCACCGCCCGGCGCGAGTTGCGCTTCCTCCGCTACCGGCTGCGCAGCACTCGCCGCGCCGGTGATGACCGGCGCCTCCGCTGCCGGCTGCTCGGCTAGGTCGGCAGGCGCCACTTCCGGCACGCTCACCTCGAGGGCCGGGGTGGGTGCGGCGGGCGCCGGCAACAGGGCGACCAGGGTCTGTGCCACGCGTTCGCTGTTGGCGATCAGGACCGTTGCGCCAAACCCCAGCGCAACGCCCAGGACACAGAGCAAAGTCCACTTGGCGATTCGTTGCATGTGCTACGCTCCTATCCGGATGGGGATGAGTGCGACGCGTTCCGCGCGCAATCAACGGGGTGGATGACCACACGATAAGGGAGTTGTCCAATGATGACCGGGCTGTGCGTCGTGCCCGCACGCCGGTTGCAACAGGACCGTCATGCCAAGACACCAATGACCAGACTGTTGCGATGAGAATGAATGGATTGTGGAGACTTGAGATTGCCGACCCGGTCGCGCGACCGACAATGACTTGTAGGATACCACCACTGCGCGGATTCATCCAAGCCGCCGCGCGCCACTCACGCCCTCGGAGAAGGGATGAATGTCCTTCGCATCTGGGGGACGTTGCTGTTATACTCCATTCCATGCGAGCCGATGTCACCGACTCACGACCGTTGGATTCACCGACTGGGCAAGACGGCGCACAGACTGCGACGGCTTCCGCCTATATGACGCAGAGCCTTGCTGCGTTGCTGGAAGCATCCGCCGCGCTGCATCGCCATCTTTGCCCGCGCCAAGTGTTGGGCATCCGCATGGGGATGTGGGCCGCGGAGTTATTGGCGCTGCCTTTGCCCCAAACCGACAAACGCGTGTTGGCGATTGTGGAAAGCGACGGCTGCTTCAGCACGGGCGTTTCGGTCGCCATGAACTGCTGGGTCGGGCGGCGCACCCTGCGGGTCGAGGATTTCGGCAAGGCTGCGCTCACTGCCATTGACACGGTCAACGGGTGCGCTTGGCGCATTGCGCCCCATCCGCACGCGCGCAGCCAAGCCGCCCTCTATGCACCGGAAGCGACCAGTCGTTGGGAGAGTATGCTCCTGGGCTACCAACGTATGCCCACCTCGGAATTGCTGACCGCGCAACCCGTGCGGCTCAATACACCGGTCGCGGACTTGATCAGCATACCGGGACACCGGGTCACCTGCGCCGTATGCGGAGAGGAGGTCCTCAACGAGCGCGAGATGCTGTGCGACGGGCGCGTGCTCTGTCGCGCCTGCGCGGGCGCGGCCTATTACACGGTCATATCGGGCTAGCCGCGTGGTTCAGGCCGCGCCACAATCACCAGCGCGCTCATCAACGCCAGCCCGGATAGGCTCAACGCAGCCAGCGGAGGTGCGTTGGACTCGGCCTCTTCCCGTTCCTCCCCTTCCTTTGCGGCTTCCACGATCGCAGCGCTGCGCGCCTGCGCGTGTTGTAATGTCCCCATCACGCCGGTCACACTCAACACCACCAGCGCAATTGCGATCCAGCGCGCCACCCGCCCCGACGTGAACAGCCCTGCCAGCACCAACACCGTGCCCAATACCGAAGCGACGACGCCGATGATTTGGTTGCCTTCCGTGTGACCGGTGATCACCAGTTCCAGCACCACCAGTGCAAAGCCGCCCGCCAAGAACAACAACAGCAACGTAAAACACGCTCGCGCATGATTTGTACCAGACCGCTCATATACGCCTCCCTTTATCGTATCAGCGTTGGAGCCGACACACTCATTAGAAATGGGACGGAGCGTTGTGCCCCGGTCACCTTAAATTTTCGCACCGCGTGCCCCACCCGGGCAAGTTCCCACCCGGGCAAGTCTCAGAAAAGGCACTCGTCTTGTAAAAGCACAAAAAGCGCCGGTCGCTCACGTCTCCGTTGACGTTGTGAGCGACCGGCGGCGGATCAGCGGTGAAACGACCCTGGCGCTACGCCTCGCGGAAGACCCCCAGGCTGACATACTTGCTGCCGTCGTCGGGCAACAGCGTCACCACCACGCCCGACTCCAACTCCCGGGCCTGGCGGATAGCGCCGACCATGGCTGCGCCCGCGCTCAGCCCCACGAACAACCCGGCCTCACGCGCCAGGCGTCGCGTCATGCTCCACGCGTCCTCGGCCTCGATGCCTAGATGGCGGTCGGCCAAGCGTGGGTCATAGATGCCCGGCATGATCGCGGTGGGCAAATGCTTCAAGCCTTCGATCACCGAGACTTCATCCGAGGGCTGCAACGCCACCAGTTGGATATTGGGGTTGCGCTGCTTGAGATAGCGCCCCGTCCCCACAAAGGTACCTGTCGTGCCCAAGCCGGCGACGAAATGCGTCACGCGTCCGTGGGTTTGGCGCCAGATCTCCGGCCCGGTGGTCTCGTAATGGGCCTGCCAGTTGGCGGGGTTGTTGTATTGGTTGGCATAGAAGTAGCGCTCGGGATGGGCCGCTACCAGTTCGCGCACCTTGAGAATGGCGCCGTCCGAGCCTTCCAGCGGGTCGGACTCGATGAGCGTCGCGCCATAAGCCAGCGCCAGGGCCTTGCGCTCCTGGCTGACATTGGCGGGCATGACCAGGTGTACCGGGTAGCCTTTGACCGCGCCGATTAGGGCAAAAGCAATGCCTGTGTTGCCCGAGCTGCTGTCAATCAGAATCTTGCCCGGCCCCAGTTGCCCGGTACGCTCGGCCTCCTCCACGATGTAGAGCGCCGCGCGCGCCTTGACCGAGCCGCTGGGGTTGAACCATTCCGCTTTGGCATAGACCCCCACGCGCGGCGAGACGCCGAATTGCCGCGCAAAGGCGCTCAAGTCCAACAGCGGTGTATTGCCGATGTGGGCCAAGATATCTCCCGGCTGGGGTAGACTTGCAGGTTGCAACGCCGGTTTGGGAACAGTCACGGGCCACGGATAGGGTGTGGCGGGCCGCGGTTGTTGTGCGTTCATACCGTCTCCTTGGCGACCACCGCTGCGTTGGGCAGGTGGCGGCGCGCCCTCTTAGGCAGGGACGAGTTCCGAAACTTGCGACTCCACGACGTTGCGCGAAGGCAAGCCGCAGAATTGCTCATAGTCAATCAACTGCGTCACCGTGGGGTGCTCACCGCACACCGGGCAGTGCGGGTCGCGCTGCACGTTGAGCGTGCGGAAGCTCATATCCAGCGTGTCAATCATGAGCAAGCGTCCGATGAGTGGCTCGCCTTTGCCCAAGAGCAGCTTGATGGCTTCCACCGCCTGAATGGAGCCGACAATGCCGGGCAGCACCCCCAACACCCCGGCTTCGGCACAGCTGGGCACCTCGCCCGGCGGGGGCGGGTCGGGATACAGACAGCGATAGCACGGCCCCGCCGCCAGCCCAAAGGCATTGTTCTCCGGCATGTAGACCGTGACCTGCCCCTCGAACATGAAGATGGAGGCATCCACCAGCGGCTTGCCCAAGAACTGGCACGCATCGTTGATCAGATAGCGCGTCGGGAAGTTGTCCGAGCCGTTGAGCACAATGTCGTAGTTGCGAATGATCTCCAGCGCGTTGTGGCTGGTGATGGGTTCACGGTGCGGGATGACCTTGACGTCCGGGTTGATGTCGCGCAGGCGGTCGGCTGCGGAATCCACCTTCGGGCGGCCCACATCCTTGTTGCCGTGCAGAATCTGGCGCTGCAAGTTGGAGACATCCACCGTGTCGAAGTCTACAATCCCCAGCGTCCCCACGCCTGCGGCGGCAAGATACATGGCTGCGGGGCTGCCCAACCCGCCCGCGCCGATGAGCAACACCTTGCTCTCCAGGAGCTTGATCTGTCCAGCCTCGCCCACCTCGCTGAGCAGCGTATGCCGGCTGTAGCGGATGCGCTGTTCCTCGGTCAAGACCGTGGGAATCTTGAAGGGGAAACCGGCATTCTTCCAGCCGTTGAAGCCGCCGATGAGCGAGATGGGCCGCGTATAGCCCATCTCCTTAAGATTGCGCGCCGCCAGCGCCGAGCGCACGCCGCCCGCGCAATAGATAATCACCGGCTTGTCGCGGTCGGTCTGGTGTTGCTCGATCTGCAACTCCAGGAAGCCACGCGGGATGAAGGTCGCGCCTGGCAAATGGCCCTGGACAAACTCGTCGCGCTCGCGAATGTCAATGACCTTCAGGTCCGCGCCGGACTCCAACCATTGCTTCAAGTCCTGCGCGCTGATCTCTTCGATCTGGCTCTTGGCTAAAGCGACCAATTGGTCGCGGTTAAGACGGCTCATGACTTAGCCTTGCCCCCCAGCCATAGCCGGCACAATCGAGACCTTATCGGATTCGCCCACAGGCGTATCCAACCCTTGCAGGGTGCGAATTTCGTGGTCGTTCAAGAAGATATTGATGAAACGCTTGACGTTGCCGTCTTCATCCAGCAGTTTGGCGACGATGCCGGGGTACTGGGCGTCGAGGGCGTGCAGCACACTGCCCACACTGCCCGCTTCTACAGTCAATTTGGATTGCCCACCGGTCAGGCGGCGCAAGGGAGTCGGTACAAGAACGGTTGCCATGCTCAAAACTGCTCCTCTATAGGTTCCTTGTGTAGTTCGCCGGTTCTGTGCAGTCCCGTAGGACGGTCGAGTACAGTATCACAGGCGCTGCGTCATCCAAGCTGTGAGCGCTCGCCCAAGTCGCAGCGCAACAAAAAAGCCGAGTCATCGCATTCGATGAACTCGGCACAGATGAGCAATCAACTAAGCGGGCCGGCTCAGGCTCAATGCTACCGCCCACGTATGGACGGCACAAGGGTCTTGCCAATCAAGCAGCCCATGTTCGGTTGTCGCCTTCCGAGCCTGCTGTGTAGCTCATCGCATGCCGGTTCGAGGTCGCGGGGCAATCGGCGTCAATGCCGACGGCGCCCGCTATCGACACGAGCAAGGTCTGCGATTACACCCACAACAGCAACGGAAAGTCATATGTTCGTCAGAATCTCTCGGTCTAAGACCCGGCAGCGATAACCCACGCACTGCATGGTGCGCTTACTGCTTGCTCGCAAGTATACGCAGCCCGTCCTGCTTTGTCAATGCCCAATCGCCTTCGCGCGCATATACAGTGTCTGCCAGTATACCGCGGTTTTGCCGCCCTATGCGTAGCCGATCTTCCAAGCCGCCGAGCTGTCGCCGGACGGTGAACCGCCCGACAACCAAACGGCGTGCTATGCCGGCGTCACCATCACCGGGTGTTCGGTGATCTCCACCACGCGGCCCTCGACCGTACCGTCGGCATCCACCGCGCAGACAATATAGAAAGGCGCACGCACCCCCAAATTCGCCAGCAGTGAGGGGAGCGGGCGTTCTTGCGCTTGAAAATAGCCCCACAGCCCCGGGCGCGTCTCATAAAAGCCCAGCGCGTCGCGCAGTGCAACATAGTCCAGGTCAAGGAAATAGGGCGTCATACGAAAGGCGCGCACCACCGGCGCATCGTCGTGCTCCAGCGAGCAGATAAAATAGAGCGCGTCCGGGTAGTGCGCGTTCCAGGCGTCGGTGGCGGAGGGATAGGCGACCGAGACCGGATGCGAATGATAGATGCCCATCATGGCTTCCCCCGCTTCCTCAAACTCGAACTGGCGCAGCAAAGTCTGCGGGTCCACTTCGTAATTTTCAATGCGCTCCGCGGCGATATTGTGCCCCGGAATGGCCTCATAAGCCGCCAAACCGACCCCGCGCAGGATGCCGCAAACTTCCTCCGGCTTGCCGGCGCGGCTGTGTGCGATGATGGCGGCATAGACCGGGGCAGGGAGGATAGTCGGCTCGCCCAGCGGCGTAGCAGGTGAAGCAGTCATGGCAGCACGCTCCGTATGGCTCCTAGGTGATCCTGGCTTGGATGCTCTACGTTGCCCACGATTGTACCCGCGGCAGGCGGGGATGGGCGAAACGCGGCGCTCCTGCCGCGGCTTCGCGCTCACCTTCGCGCGTCTGGTATAATGATGCCCGGCCCTGCGCGCGATGCCTGCCCCGCTCGGACAAATTCCGGGGGACCCACATGAAGACTCTAACGACCTCGGCGACTTATCGGCACAGCGTGCTGCAACCGCATCGTCCCCTGCATCTCCCGGAGGAGACAATCGTCCAAGTCCAGGTCATTGCAGCATATCCTGCCGGCGCAGTCCCCCCAAGCGCTTTTCGGAGCGTTTCCAGAATTAGGCGCACTGGACACCGAGACGCTCGCGGACGAGAGCAAAACTTTCTGGAATACCGACAACGACTTAGTGCATGATTGCAATTATTGCAGACGTACAGTATTGCAGACGTACAGGTCGTTCCGGTGGTCCGGTTATCAAGAATTCGGCATTCCCAGAAACGGTTTAACGAGAATACGCTCATGAGCGGTAGCTTTGTCCATTTGCATACCCATTCCGAATACTCGTTGCTGGACGGGCTGGGGCGCATCAAGCATCTGGTCGCCGAAGCCAAGCGGCTGGGTCAACCCGCGCTGGCGCTCACCGACCACGGCGTCATGCACGGCGCCATCGAGTTCTTCCGCGCCTGCAAATCCGCCGAGATCAAGCCCATCATCGGCGTCGAAGCCTATCAGACCATCTGGGGACGGCCCATGAGCGGTCGCGACCCCCAACTGGACCGCAACAACAACCACCTGTTGCTGCTCGCCAAAAACATGACGGGCTATCGCAACCTGCTCAAACTCAGCAGCCGCAGCCACCTGGAAGGCTACTACTATCGCCCGCGCGTGGACCATGACCTGCTTGCCTCCTATGCCCAGGGCCTCATCGCCACCACCGGCTGCTTGGGCGCGGAAATTCCCCAGTTGCTCATGCAGGGCAAAGAGCAGGAAGCCTATGACCGACTGGGCTGGTATGTGGATGTCTTCGGCAAAGAGAACTTCTTTATCGAGTTACAAGAACACAGCGTCCCCGAACTGATCGAAGTCAACAAAGTGTTGGTCCCCTGGGCTGCCAAGTTCGGGCTGGGGCTGGTGGTGACCAACGACGTGCACTATGTGCGCGAGCAGGACGGCGGGCCGCATGATGTCTTGCTCTGTGTCCAGACCGGTGTGACCGTGGACACCCAAGACCGCATGCGCATGAGCGACGGCTCCTATTTCCTGAAAAGCCGCGCCCAACTGGAGGAGACCTTCCGCCCCCTCATTGATCTGCCTGCCTCCGCCTTCGACAACACGCTCTTGATTGCCGACATGTGTGAGGTGGACCTGGAAGACCCCTCCTATCATCTGCCCGACCTGCCCATCCCGGAGGGACATACCTACGCCTCCTACCTCCGCAAGCTCACCGAGGAAGGGTTGGAGCGGCTCTACGGTCCCAATGCCTACGACGACGTGGTGCAAGAGCGCAAGGAACGCGAGCTGCGCATCATCAACGAGATGGGCTTCGATGTCTATTTTCTCATCGTTGCCGATCTGTGCGACTTTGCCCGCTCACGCAACATCTGGTGGAACGTGCGCGGCTCCGGTGCAGGGTCGCTGGTCGCCTACTGCGTGGGCATCACCGGCATTGACCCGCTCAAGAACAACCTGATTTTCGAGCGCTTTCTCAACCCCGGTCGCGTCACCATGCCCGACTTCGACCTGGACTACCCCGACGACCAGCGCGAGGAGATGATCCGCTACACGGTCCAAAAATATGGCGAAGACCAAGTGGCGCAGATCGCAACCTTCGGGCGCATGAAGGCGCGTGCCGCCGTGCGCGACGTGGGCCGCGCCAAGGGCATCGAACTTGCCCAGGTGGACAAGATCGCTAAGCTCATCCCCGCCATCCCCGGCAAACCTGTCACCATCAAAGAGGTGTTGACCGAGGGACACGAGTTCTATTCGCAAGAGTTGGTGCAGCTCTATGAGAACGAACCGTGGGCGCGCGATCTGCTGGATACGTCCATGCAGTTGGAGGGCGTGGCGCGCCATTCCAGCGTCCATGCCGCCGCGGTGATCGTCGCCGACCGCGAGTTGACGCATTACACGCCGCTCATGCGCGGCAACAAGAACACCATCACCAGCACCATCACCCAATATGAATTTCCCATCCTGGAATCCATCGGCCTGCTCAAGGTGGACTTCCTGGGCTTGAGCACGCTGTCGGTGATGCGCGAGGCCGCGCGGCTGATCCACGAGCGCCACGGCGTGCGCTATGACCTGACCAACATCCCCATCGAAGGCGACGAAGCGACCGAGGCCTTCAAGTTGCTTTCCAGCGGCGAGGTAAGCGGCGTCTTCCAAGTCGAAGGTCAGGGCATGCGCCGCGTGCTCACCGAAATGCGGCCCTCCACGTTCGAGCACATTGTCGCCACCATCTCGCTCTACCGTCCCGGCCCGCTGGAATACATCCCGCAGTTCATCCGGCGCATGCACGGCGAGGAAGAGGTCGAGTTCAAGCACCCGGCGCTGGAGCCGATTCTCGCCGAGACCTACGGCATCATCGTCTATCAGGAACAGATCATCCAGATTTTGAGCCGGCTGGCGGGCTACACACCAGGCGACGCGGACTTGGTGCGCCGCGCCATCGGCAAGAAAAAAGCGTCGGATATCGAAAAGCACAAGAAAATTTTCGTCGAAGGCTGCTTCCGCAACGGCATCCCGCGCGAGACCGCCGAAGCCATCTACGGCGATATCGAGTTCTTTGCGCGCTATGGGTTTAACAAAAGCCATGCCGCCGACTATGCGGTGATCTGTGTGCAGACGGCCTATCTCAAGGCACACTATCCTGTCGAGTATATGGCTGCGCTGCTGTTGGTGGAGCGCGACAAGACCGAAAAGGTCATCAACTTCATCAACGAATGCCGGCGCATGGGCATCGAGGTCTTGCCGCCGGACGTCAACTACTCCGGTCTCGATTTCGAGATTCAAGCGCGGCCCGCGGACTTGGAACCAACCTCGCGCCGTGACCCCCACATCGGCTATGACTTCCCTGTGCCGGAAGGCGCAGCCATCCGCTTCGGCATGGCTGCGGTCAAGAACGTGGGCGAGGGGCCGGTCAAGGTGATCCTTGCCGCCCGTGAGGAGGGGGGACCCTTCCGCAGCCTGGAGGACTTCTGCGAGCGCGTCGACCTGCGCCAGGTCAACAAACGCGCGCTGGAATGTTTGATCAAAGTCGGCGCATTCGACCGCTTCGGCAAGCGCAGCCAGCTGTTGGAGGTCATGGACCAGATGATGGCCCACTCCGCCGGCGTGCATAGCGCCAAAGATTCGGGCCAACTCTCCATGTTCGACCTCATGGGCGCGGCGGGCGTCGCCGAAGTCTCGCCCATTCGCCTGCCCGCGATTGAAGAAGTCAAGGGCCGTGAGAAACTGCAATGGGAAAAGGAGTTGCTGGGCGTTTATGCCATGAGCCACCCGCTCCACCATCTGCGCGTGGACCTGCGCAACATCGTCACCTGTGCTTGCAACGAACTGGATGAGCGCTACGACGGCAAGAATGTGCTCTTGGCGGGCATGATCGCCGGCATCCGCACCATCAACACCAAAAAAGGCGACCCCATGGCGTTTGTCCAACTGGAGGACATGGCAGGACAGATCGAGGTCGTCGTTTTCCCGCGCACCTACGCCGAGGTCAAGGAGATGCTCGTTCCCGAAGCGGTGGTGCTGGTCAAGGGCAAGGCACAGACGCGCGAGGGCCAAACCAGCCTCTTGGCCGATTCGTTCCAAAATTATGTGGACCAGATCGTCGCCATCGGCCCCGAACCCCAATGGCAGCGCCCGTTGCTGGACGTGGTCCCCACCATCAACGGCGCGCGCGCCGCAGAACCCGATGAGGAGGAGATGAACATGGAACCCAGCGCAACCGGCGCAGGTATGGGCGGCGGCTTTTTCGGCGACGAGGACGATGACCTGCTCCCCGCAGACGAGAACCCTTTCCGCAATGAACCGCCTGCCTGGATGCGCGAGCAAACGCAGCCACGTGTCGCCGCGCCCGACAAAGCAACCTCCACGCCTTCCCCCGCGGTGCGGCGCATCGAAGAAGCCGCGCCCGACAACCCTTACCTGCATGAGTCGCGCAGTTTGCGCGACGAAGACCACGACGTAACGCCGTTACCCGCCGGGTTGGATGCAAGCGTGCTTGTCGGCACTACGCCCGACGCGGATGTGGCACAGCAAGTCGAGGAAACGGCGCCCGACAACCCCTACCTGCATGAATCGCGCAGTCTGCGCGAAGAAGACCGTGACGTGACGCCCATTCCCCAGCAGCTGCGTGACGACCTGGCTTTCCGCATGGAGGATTCCCCCGCGCCGCCTGCATCGTCGCCCGCGGCGACGCCAACCCGCCGGACAGACACTCCGCGCGCCGAGATGACCGGCGACCATGCCGCCGAACATCGCAACGGTCACGCCAATGGGCAGGCACAGACACGGCGCAACGGTCGCGCCGCCGCCGGCAAACCGACGCGCACGCTGGAGATCGTCTTTCGGCCCAGCGGCGATCTGGAACGCGATAAGTATCGCCTCAAGGAAATTGTGGACGCCGTGCGCGACCCGCGCGGGCGCGACCAATTTGTGGTGGTGATCAAAACCGGGCGCAAACAGACGACGCTTGCCTTCCCCAACGACCCCTGCTCCATCAGCGACCGCTTGCGCCAGCAATTGAACAAGTTCTTCCGCGTCGAGGTCAACGTCGCCGAGTAGCGCGGGGCATGGCTCCGGGCAAAGAAACAGCCGCCGTGGGCGTGGTCCACGGCGGCTGTTTGAGCTTCTATACGTCGTCAAAGTCTCGCAGCGAGGGGACCCTTCGCTCACCCCTGACACAGTTCGTCATGCTGAGGAGTCTGCGACGCAGCATCCCCTTGCCGCCGGCATTGTACCAGCAGCGAGGGGAACCCTGCGTTCCCCAGGATGACGACAACGCCCTAAACGCCGGGACCGCCCGGCCCGTGTGTGGCGTCCAGCGCGGCCAACTCCCGGCGCAGTTCTGTCAGTTCGCGCTCCAGCGCAGCAATGCGCGCCTCCAGGCGGGAGCGGCGCTCCGGCTCGCTCGGCGCAGACGCCGCCGGCGCATCCGTGCCCAACTGCGCGTCGCTGCGCAGCGCAAACACATGGATCACCCAGAAGACCGCAGCCAACCCACTCTGGGCCAAATCGCCCACCGCGGACATGTCAAAGAGCCGCACGTTGGGATCGCCCAACAGCGCCAGTAAGATGCGATAGACGACCTGGGCCAAGAAGAAGAGAATCACCAACGCGCCCACCAGTGCCACGCCATAGAGATAGACCTTGCGCGGCCCGGACGCGCGCTCGGCCTGACCCTGGGCGTCGGTGCGCCGCGCCGCGCGCTGGGCGAGATTCCAGCGGTTGGCCCAGATGGGCGCGCCCACCGCCAACAGGCTCAGCCCGCTGGCTAAGGGCTGCACCCACAGCCCCCCCACCGTACCGTCTATTCTGCCGAAGCCCCAGTCCAGCAACACTTGCATGACGTTCAGAACGCCACTCCAGAAGAGCGCCAGACCGACCGCGGCGACCGTGTAGGTGTAGATGCGGCGCACGGTTGCACCCTGGCTGCTTTCGCCATAGGTCTCGGCTTCGCGATGGAGGAACCGCGCATGCCAGACCCACACCGCCAGCCCGATGGGGGTATAGGACAACAGCCGGATCACCGACTCCGTCACCAGAGGGTCGCTTGCATCCAGCTGCCCAAACGCGATCAGCAACAGATCGGTGAGCAACCGCGTCGCCGGGATCAACGCCGCCAGCGCGCCGCCCACCACTGCGGCATACAGATAGAAGCGCCGCAGGGCAGTCTGGGCCTCCTGCGGATGCGCCTGGGTAATGGCAGACCAGTCCAGCCAGTTGAGACGCAGCAGTAGCGTGCCGATCAGCAACTGAGCCAACGCCTCACCGGATTGGAGCAACCACCACCCGGCATTGACTGCCGGGACGAACGGTCCCAACGCCGCGCGCAGCAGAGAGCCAAGCAACGACGCGCCGCCCCAAATCACCAAGAAGAGACCGGCTGCGCCCGCCAAACTCATATAGAGGCGTCGCCAAGTCCCTGCCCAGTCGTCCTCGTTGCCGCGATCGCCGTCCGCGCGCAACACGCTCTGGAAATAGCCGCGCAGGGCAAGGCCGATGACCACCATCACCGCCAGGCGCAGCCAGCCGCTGGGCCAAATGCCGCTTTGTGTGATGGACGCGCCGAACGCCAGCAACGCAATGCCACGCAGCAATTGAAAGCCCAGGAAGATGGCATAGCCGACGCCCACGCCGGAAGCCACATAGAGCGCCAGCTTACGCAGCGCAGAGCGCCTTTCGTCCGCCTCGCGCCATCCCTGCACCACGCGCCAGTGCACCAAAAAAATGGGCGTCGCCACCAACAGCGCGCCGCCTGCGGCTGCAATGCTGTCACGCACAAAGGATTCGATGCCCTCGACGGTGGCGCGGTCCAGCCAGACCCGATCGAGCGTCAACAACAGATTATCCACCGCGACAAGCCCCACGATCAGGCTGATCAGGGTCATGCCGTAAAAATAGAGACGGCGCACAAAGATACGTGCCCCGCCGGTTGCCGTGCGGGCCGTCATGGATTCCTGCACAGTCGTCATGCTTGATTCCCCCTCCGCGCGCTTTGCGAGCGTTCCGGTGCTCCGTCGGTTTAGTAGAAGTACTCTTCGGTGTTGAGCTTCCACGCGCCGTCCTCGCGCACTACCTCGAGGATGAACTCGCGACTCCAGGTGTTGCCCGTGCCGAATGGCCCGCCGCGGCTATAGTTGTCCTGTATCACGGTGACCGCCGCGCGGTTGGGGTCATTGGGGTCAATCGCCACACGTGTGACGCGCAGACGCCGATGGCCCGGGTTGCCCACACGCCCGCTGAAGGGGTCATAGCCACGCATCTCCCCGATGCCCTCCAGCACTCGTTTGCTGTACTGGGCGCGGGCCATGCTGAGGTCGCCTCGCTCAAGGGCCAAGAATGCGTTGTAGACGGGCGTCTCCGGTTCGTCTGCGGTGCGGTACTCGAGCGTCTCCACCCCGCTGCCACCGGTTGCGTTGACCGTGACCACCGCCGCGACCAGCAATACTGCCACCACCCCGATGACTGCCCAGGTAAACTTGTCCAGTTTCATACCGTGTTGCCTCTCGGTTGTTTTTGGGTGCTTGCCCGACAAGATTGGATCCAGCTGTCGGCAGCGCGGTGACCTGACGCGCCGGTTGGACGCGCCGCGCGCTGCATTGATGAGGACGAGCGTGCGGCACGGAATGTTCCGCTGCCGCACGCATCGTGTAATAGGGCGCTATTGACCTGGGATGAACTCGATCAATTCAAAAGTCCCGCGGTTGCGCCCGTCAATGTATTTCACCAGTGGGTGAGGAGCCTCGACGCCGATCCAAGCGTCCGTGCGGCTGTCACCGAAGTCCATGCGCACCAGCCAGGTATCGAATTCACCGGCAGGGGTGGTGACGGTCTCGCGGCGCACCACCGAGACGGTTACGCGGTCGAGAATCGGCACAACGGGGAGAAAGGAGTTGAGCCGTGTGGCGTAGCCCTGGCTCAAGGGGAGCGCGCGCACGATCATCAGCAAGGTGCGCTGGTCGCGCGCATCGCTGGGGATATTTTTGCGCTCATAGGTGACGACATTCCGTTTGGTGGTCAACTCCAAATCCACCTGCCCTGCCGTATAGGTCGTGCGTACCTGCTCGGTCCCGTCGGCGTCCATGCGGATCAGCGTCGAGGTAACCGGGCGGTAATCCGGGTCGCGCATATCCACCGCAACGATCTCCTGAGTTCCCTGCGCGCTGATCTCGCGGCGCAAATTCCAGAGATCGTCGCCCATGCGCACGATGTCAAAGCGGGTTGTGCCCGCATAGGTGGAGTCTACCGCGATGATGCGGTAGGTGCTGACTTCGCCGCTGCGCCACGGCGGCGCGCCGAAGACCAGCGGTTGGATGGTGGGCGAACCGCAGCCGCCCAGCGCCGCTATCACCACGAGCGCCACAAGCCCAACCAAACGGCGCGCGCGCCGCACAACCGCACGCGCGCCTTGCTGCCCTGCTTGAATCTGATAGCCTCTCATTGCGTGCCAAAACGTCTCCCAGAACAACCGCCCCAGGCGGGCGGGACCCTATGACTTGCGCTTGTCGCGCATCCACGTGAGCGCAGCCGCGGCTAACGTCGCCGCGCCGATGGGGAGCGCGTTTTCATCCATGCGAAAATCGGCGCGATGGACATTGTAGACCTGGTCGCCCCAAGCCGGGTCATGCACACCCACGCGGATGAAACAGCCGGGCGCCTGCTGCGCCATGTAGCTGAAATCTTCCGCGCCCATCACCTGGTCGGCGACGCGCACATTCTCCGCGCCCAAGAGCGCGCTCATCCCTGCCACCGCCACCGCGGTCGCTTCCGGGGAATTGACCGACGGCGGATAGCCCCACTGAATCTCCAGATCAAAGCGCCCGCCCAGCGCCTCGGCGACCCCGGCGGCACGGCGCAGTTCCTCGTGCAGTTTGAGACGCGCCTCGTGGCTGAAAGAGCGGATGGTCCCGGTCATCTCCACCGAGTCGGGGATGACGTTGTTGACCGTGCCGCCATTGATGGTGCCCACGGTAATCACGCCCGGCTCCAGCGGGTCGAGCCGGCGGCTGACCACCTGCTGAATGGCGAGAATCACATGGCTCGCCAGCACAATCGGGTCCACCGCGGCCTGGGGACGCGCGGCATGTCCGCCCGAACCGTGAATGACCAGGCGGAACATATCGGCTGCAGCCATCATGGGGCCTTCACGCGTGGCGACAATCCCGGTATCGTGCGAGGGGTCCACATGCAGCCCAAAGACGGCATCCAACCCTGCCAGCGCGCCCTCCTCGACCATCCGCATGCCGCCCGACTTGCCCTCCTCGTCCTGGTTCTCCTCGCTGGGTTGGAAGAGCAACCGAACACTGCCAGGCAGGCGCCCTTCGTCTGCCAAGCCCTTGAGAATCGTCGCCGCGCCCAACAGCATCGCCGTGTGGGCGTCATGACCGCAGGCATGCATGATGCCGGGCCGCGTGCTGTCGAAGTCCGTGCCGTTGATCTCGGTGATGGGCAGCGCGTCCATGTCGGCGCGCAGACCGACCACCGGACCGTCGCCGCCGCGAATATGGCCCACCACGCCGGTCTTGGCGACTTCGGTCTCGGTCGGGATCCCCAAGCTGATCAGCGTGGCATTGACCAGCGCGGCTGTGCGCTGCTCGGTGAAGGTCAACTCCGGGTAGCGATGAATCTCGCGACGCCAGGCGCGCAGTTGCTCTTGCAGCTCGCGGGCGCGCGCCAAGAGTTCGCCGTACTCGACAGTCGGCGCCGGGGTGGGTGTGGCAGAGGCTGTGGTCGTCATGATTACTCCCTGTTACTGTTAAACGCTCGGTTGGTATGCAGGGCACGGACCAAAGCACCTCCCTGCACCGGGATGGAATGGGGCAATCGGCGCAACCGTGTGCCGAACGCCGCCGGAATTCCGTCCATTATACTGTAAAGCGGGCAGAATTGTGGCATGGAGAGAAGTGTGGCATGGACGGGTAACCTGTGACAACGTGAGGGCGTAGACCGGGTCGCTTTGCCGCCGGTCGCTGCCAATGTTACAATCACGACGGGTAGACCCACTGGTTCCGGAGAGAACCTGCACGACGACCGCCACAGCGTATCCGGGTCGCCGGTGCAGCGCGACAATGCGCTCGCCTTGTTTTAAGTTACGTTCGATTTGTCAACCCTTGCGCCGCTGCAAAGGATTTGGGTGTGCCTTCATCGTCCTTCCGGTTGATCACGACCGCGATCCCGCTGATTTTGTTGGCTGCCCTACTCTTTGTCATCGGCTTAGCCATCCGCGACAACCCAACCTCGGCATTGCCGCGCCTGACCGGAACGCCCGTAACGGTTGCGCGCGCGACCGAGCCGGTCACTCCTCCTGCAACCGCTACCCCGCCCCAAGCCGCGGCCCAGCTCACCCCACCGGCTACGCCGCGGCCCACCGGTGAACCCGTGGACGCAGCCGGTGCTGCCGAGACGCCGGCACTCCCCCAGGAGGATACCCCGGATGCGACCCCAACACGCAATGGGACATCCCTCGCCCTCCCCCCCGCTACGACACCGACCCCCGCAGGAACGCGCATTGCGTCGCCCTTTGCCGGTGAGCGTCCGCCTACCGTGCGCATCTACAGCAACGGCAATTTTGTCCATGCCGTCGCGGTGACGCGCAGCACCATCTGGGCGGCAACCGGCGGCGGTGTGGTCGCATGGAACAAAACCAGCGGCGGCTATGTCAAGTTCACCACGCTGGACGGCCTGGCGACCAACCGCATGGTCGCGGCAACCGTCTGTCCTTTGCCCGGTTTGGGCGTGCTCTTCGGGAGCAACCGGGGCATCCAAATCTTTGACACCCAGACCGGCAGTTGGAAGTCGCTCAACCGCGCCAACAGCCCCATGCGCAGCGACGAGGTCACCGCGCTCTGGTGTGACCCCGCAGCCGGGCGTTTGCTGGTCGCCTATCAACGCGCCGGATTGGACCTCTTCGAGGCGCGCAGCGGCG
>CAKZVN010000205.1 GCA_937922105.1 uncultured Litorilinea sp. | reverse complement strand
GCAAGGTCGTGCCGACGAGTTCATGCCCGAAATGAACGGCGAGATGTTCCCGGAGCAGTACGGCCCGTTGGAGCAGCAAGCGGCTACGGGAGACACAACCCCGCAGAACTGGTGGGTCTGGGCGCTCCTGACGCCAGTACTCCTGATCGCGGGGGGCTTTTTGATCTGGCGCACGCGGGTCAACGGGCCGACCAACTTTGACCCCGACTTGCCGCCGCTGCTCTACGACCGTCTACAACGCTGGGCTATCCGTCTTGGCTTGACGGCGCCCCCCAGTGAAACGCCTTATGAGCAGGCTGGGCGCTTGGGGGCGGCGTTGCCCGAGGGCCGCGGCCCCATCATGGTGATCACCGATCGCTATGTGCGCTATCGCTTCAGCCGGCGCCACGCCGCCGATCTGGACGGCGCGCGTGCAGAGTTGCCCGACCAGTGGCGCTTGCTGCGCCCCTTGCTGTGGCGCACCTGGTTGCGGCGGCTCCTGGGCTTGCGTACCTCCACCAATGGCAACCACTTCGACCTGGTCGCCAAGCCGGATAAATCGGCCTAGGCAACGGTGTAGTCATATCGCAACCGATAAAACGGCGGAGCGTGGAATGCATGCTCCGCCGTTTTGATGCAGGAGGAGAAATCAAGCGGCGGGCAGGAGAATCGCAACCTGCGGTTCTTCGGGCAACGAGCTTTTGGTGACCTTGAGGGTCTCCTGCGGTTCCGGCGCGGAGACGCCCAGCTCACGCAGAAACTTTTCCACCGGTTCCAGCGCAGCAGACCAGGTCGCCGCGAGTTGCGCTTGTTGATAGTGCATGGGCACCACAATGCGCGGCTCGAACATACCGATGACCTCGACCGCGCGCGTGGGGTCCAACGTTGCGCCGCCACCCACCGGGACCAACAAGACATCTACTTCGCCGATGTTCAGTTCCTCGATCTCGGCCTGGGTGGGAATCTCGCCCAGGTCCCCCAGATGGCCCACGGTGAGATCACCAAAATCGAAGAAAAAGATGATGTTGCGCTCGATCTCCCGCTCTTTGGCGCGGCGGTGATAGGTCGTCGCGCCGGTGATGAAGACGTTCTTGATTTCGTATTCGCCCGGCCCGCGCAAGACCTTCGGCTCACCGCCGACAGCCGCAGCGTTGTTGTGACCAGGGCGGTCGTGGCTGATGGTGACGATGTCGGCGCGCAGCTTGGGCAGCGTCAAACCGGTGCTGCGGTCATAGGGGTCGCAAACGACGGTGACACCGCCCTCGCGGATGCGAAAACAGGAGAGTCCATACCAGGTAATATCCATGCCAGGCTCCAGTTGGTTGCGCGCAGCGGATTGGCAAACAACGCCGGGCGCTGTGCGGAACAAATGTTTCGACTCCAGGATACCCCAGGTAGGCCGCGGCGACAAGATCGGCGCGGTCGGATTGGCGCAGGATGGTTGCCCGCCGCCGCGCTTTGGCGGCGGCTTTGCCCCGGTGATATGATAGGCCCACAAAAGGCCGCCGGTTGCGGCGCGCCGCTTGCCGGAAGAACCGGAAGAAGGAGAAAATTCTGATGGATCGTGACGAGATGCGGCGCACTGTCACCACCCAGTTTTTCCAGTCGCTGCGTGAACAGGGTGTCGAGATCAGCGCGGTGCCGCAACCCCAGTTGCAGGCCCTCAGCCAAGCCATTGCCGATAGCATTTTCGTAGCGATTGCCGCGTTGGAACGCGAAGCCGATTCCTACGCACAGCGCCCGATTGCCGAGGAGGACGTCGTGCCCGAAACCTTGCCCCCGCCCACCGATGAGGAGATTTTGCTTTGGCGCGGTCGCCCGCTGTTGACCATCGGCACGCGCTATGAGTTGACCAACCAGCGCCTGCGTATCTTCCGTGGCATCTTTGGCAATATCCTCGAAGAGATCGAACTGGTGCGCGTGCGCGATACGCGGCTCAAACAGCATGTGGGCGAGCGCCTGTTGAACATCGGTGACGTAACGGTGGTCAGCGGCGACGCCAGCACGCCGGAAGTGGTGCTCCACAATATCCGCAAGCCGCTGGAGGTGCGCGAGTTTATCCGCAAAGCGGTGATTGCCGAAAAGAACCGGCGCGGCTTCTATTTCCGCGAAGACATCGGCAGCAGCAATCTCTAAAGTCCATCCTGCATCATTCAACCGGAAGCGAAGTGACCCTATGTCCGACGCGGTGGCGCGGCCTGCAACCAATGCGGCAGATGTTGCGCTGGAGGATGTATTGGCGGTGGCGCGCCAAGCCGGTGATCTGATCCTCGCCATGCAAGCCGACGGTCTGCGCAACATCACCAGCAAATCCAGCGAAATTGACCTGGTGACCGAAGCCGATGTCGCCGCGGAACGTCTGATCCGCAGCGAGTTGGCGGCGCGCTATCCGTCTGTGGAGTTGTGGGGCGAAGAGAGCAATCAAGCCCCCACCAGCGATCTCTTCTGGGTGGTGGACCCGATTGACGGCACCATCAACTTTGCGGCGGGTCTGCCCTATTTTGCCGTGAACATTGCGCTGCAAGCGGGCGCACAAGTGGTCTTGGGCGTGACGCTGGAACTCCCGGCGCGGCGGCTCTACTTTGCGCGGCGGGGTGCCGGCGCGTTTCGCCGCGACCCCGACGGTCAGGAACAGCCGTTGCACGTCAACCGCGTGACAGCGCTGCGCCGTGCACTGTTGACCACCGGCTTCCCCTACTCGCGCGCCGAGTATGAGGACAACAATCTGCCCGAGTTCAGCTACTTCATGGCGCACAGCATGGGGGTACGCTGCATGGGATCGGCAGCAATGGACATGGTCAATGTGGCGAGCGGCGGGATGGCAGCCTATTGGGAGGGGTGGCTGAACCCGTGGGATGCTGCCCCTGGTGTGGTGCTGGTGGAGGAGGCGGGGGGCCGCGTCACCGATTACCGCGGCGCGCCCTGGGAGTTGACCAAGCGCACGCTGTTAGCCAGCAACGGGCAGCCCGAACTGCACCAAGCCTTGCTCGACGGTATCCGCGCCGCGCGCCGTAACCTACGCCAGCCGTTGCTCCCCGCAGCGGAGACTTACGACGAGACAGGCGCCGGAGACGCCGGAGACTGAAGTCCCCGGCTATTTGGGAAAAGAAATCTTCACGCGGTCGTCACAGATGGCGACCGCTGTCTTTTATTTTTATTTTTTATTTTTATCGTCCACCTATCGGGAAGTTCGGAAACTTCTTGGCAGGTGCGACTCGCTCCGGTTTTATTTACTTGTACAGTGGGGGGGGCAATATCAGTGGCGCAGGGCGGGCAAGTAGACCAACCGGATGCGTGCCGGGCGGATGCTGCCGACCACCTCTTGCAGACCGGGAACCGGCGCCATCAGCGTCGCGTAGGCGTTGATGCGCCCGTAGCCGAAGTAGGGGTCCCAGCCGGGCGCGCCCAGATCGTCGGCGCCCAACCGCATGGCGCTCACCACCGTGTCACGGTCCAACCCCGGCGCCAGGCTGAGGATCAACCCGGCAAGCGCGCCGACGAAGGGGGCTGCCATGCTGGTGCCGCTCATGTAGGTATAGCCGCCGAAAAGATTGTCCAAGTCGTGGTAGGTGCTGAAAATGTACTCACCCGGCGCCGCAAAGTCTATATGAGGGCCGAAGGCGCTGCGGCTCCAGCGCTCGTCGTGGATCGTGGTGGCGGCGACAGCGAGCACACCGTCCAGGGATGCGGGGTAGAAAGGCGTCTCCGTGCCGTGATTGCCGGCGGCGGCAACCAAGATCGCGCCCTTTGCCAGCGCATAGTTGACCGCAGCCTCCAGCGTCTGCGAGGGGATGGTGGACCCCAGGCTGAGGTTGATGATCTGCGCGCCGTTGTCGGCAGCGAAGAGAATGCCCTGGGCCAAGTGCGACCAAGTGCCTAGGTTGTGTTGATTGAGCACCTTGACCGGCATGATGCGACAGTTGGGGCACAGCCCAGCCATACCTTGACCGTCACCCGCGGCAGCGGCGATGATGCCCGCCACATGGGTGCCGTGCCCGTTGTCGTCGTCGGCCCACGCATCTCGGTTGACGAAGTCATAACCGGGGACCAAACGACCGGCAAACGCCGGATGGTCGAGTTTGACGCCGCTGTCCACCACCGCAATCACCACCTCGTGGCTGCCGAAGGTCACGTCCCAAGCTGCAGACGCCTGCACGCGGTCCAGCCCATAGCGCATCTGCGGGTCATTGAAGCCGGGATCATTGGGCAGCACGGCTGCGGTGACAGGCGTATCCACTTCGGCGAAGAGCACGCCGGCTTCTGTCGACAGGCTTACGCTGTGGAGAGCAGCGCCTTGCGCCGTGAGAACCGGGAGGCGAACTTCAGCCACGTGGATTTGCGCGAGCCAGGCGATTTCCTCGCCTCCCAGGGCAGCAATGGTGGCGGCGCGCTCTTCGGCGGAGATGTCCGGTCGAAACTGCATGAGCAGCGTGGAGCTGCGCTCGGCCTGCGCTTGTGCGTAGAGCGGGGCAGGTGCTGTCGCGAGCAGGCTCACCAGCACGAACACCGGCACAAGCCACAACAGCGCCAAGCGGCGGGGTATGCGGTTGGTCGGTGTGTGCTCGGTGAACATGGTTGCGCTTGCTCTGCCGCTTTGCTGTCCGGTCCGGGTTGACGCGATTCAGCCGGTCGTCGCCTGCTGTCATTCTATCGCTTGGCTCCGACTATAGCATGTCAACTTGGGGTGTGCTTTATCAGAATTCTGTCAATCGGCAGGCGCAACGCAACGAAGCTGCCCACATAAGGACAGGCCAGCGCAATGCACAAATCTGTGCTACCAAGCACAAACGACTACACGCTCACGAATGCACAGCGAGCACAGGATCAGGCATAATGCCCTAGAATCGCGTCCCAAATGACAGATTCTAGGCATAAAAGGACCGAATCTCAACGGATCAAGCAAAAATTATTGGGCAAATTGTACAGAGAGGGTGATTCAGAAGGGGGCTTGTGCAGAATCCCACGATCCTGCAGCGGAATGTTTGTGCGCTTTGCACAATGCGCCGCCACGGAGGCCGTGCTACAATGACGGCATGTGGGTGTAGCTATCTGGGGGCAGACACACTACACCTACTCCAAAGAGGCGACGGCACGGGGTTGTCCCGATAGCTACCGGTCGGCAAATCGGCGGAGTTGCAAAGTCAACTGGGGAGCGGGCTTTGCAGCATATCCTCTTCGTAGTACACCTCCTTTGGTTCCTCCTTTTCCTCTACCTCCGGGAGCCCGCCACTCCCCAAAGAGTGGCGGGGCCTCCTACCCCCTCAATGACAGCTTAGCAGTTTGATCGCCAAGTGTCGAATATGGTCATGTTGAGCGCAGCTGCCCGCCCTGAGCGCAGTGAAGGGAAGCATCCCTCTCTGGAGACCTGCCGGGATTCTTCTCGTCGCAGGACTCAGGGCAGGCTGTCGCTACGCTCCTCAGAATGACGGCTACTTAGCGATCGGACCGCCTAGAGTCCAAAGCTAAAAGGTTCGACGGACGCGGCTAGCGAACAGCACGCGGCTTGTTATCCGCTTCATCGTCCCCATCGTCGAACAGGTCCCGCAGTTCCTGTTCCCACACGTCATCCAACGGCATGAAGGGGCGCTCGGTGAAATTTTCGGCGAGTTTTTGCAGATAGCCGCGGATGTTGATCTGGGGCAGGCTGCGCTCCATCTCCGCAATCTTGGCATCAATCGAGGCGGTCAATTCTTCGCTTTGGCGGTCCAAATCCGACAGATCAATGCCCAAGCCGAACATGTGGTTGAAGCGGCGCATCAATTCGTACCAGGCGCGATAGTCGTGTTCAATGCGCACACCCTGGATGGCTCCCCCGGCTTGGGAGAAGTCATAGGCAGGCACGAAGGCATTGAACACAAAGACTTCCAGCCCGTGTTCCTCGGCGCGGTCAACCAGATAAGAGCCGATGGTCGCGCCGCCCTGATAGTTGGAAAAGCGCACGGCATAGTCGCTCAGTTCGCTCTTCATGCGGCGCAGGCTGTAGCTGCACGAGACCTCGCGGTCTTTGTCATAGGGCATAGCCCCGTAGACGCCGCCCACCAACGCGGCACGCTTGACCTGGAGCAATTTCAGCGCATGGAACAGACCGTCGGCATAGCGATCAATGCCCATATGCGGCTCGTCACCGGTGAAGAGCACCAGCCCGCGGTCGCCCAGATCGGTGTAATAAAACTCGTTGCGCCGCGCGCGGATACGCCGGCTGTAGCCCTCCTCAAAGTGGACTTCCGGGCGCAACAGATGATGGGTGCCGGGAATCTGGAAAAGATAAAAGCCGTCGGGCGCCATCTCACCAATCTTGCGCGCGCCGGTATGGGTGACGAGGTACTGGGGGAGGCCCGACGAAACGGAGCCGGCGTCCGCCCATTGCTGCCATCCTCCGATGAAATAGACCTGCGGTGCTTTGGGGATTTCGTTGAATGTAACCCAATCCATGTGGCTGCCATCCTCGTCTGTGATGCGACGCATCGTGCGGCGCCGGTCATCTGCCCGCGCTGGGGGTGCTTATCTTCCTGCCATTGTACCATAGAGATGCGCCCGGCGTGCAGACTGGGAACAAGCCCCTGGCTTGCGCTAGACTGTGAAGCAAGCAATTGGCAACACGGTTCAACGCTAGGTCAGGGATGACGAACAGGATGGAGAACATAGACGCACCACTGGACGGCGCCTGGCTCCAGGCGCGCTTGGCGGGTTGTACAGTCGGTCATACAGTGATCGGCTTGGCAACGGTAGACAGCACCATGACTGTAGCCGCCGAGTTGGCGCGCGACCCGACGGTGCGCTCCGGGACGGTGGTAGTCGCCGAGGAGCAGCGCGCCGGGCGCGGGCGGCGCGGGCGCAGCTGGCACGCGGCGCCGGGCCGCGCGCTTTTGGTGAGCTTTGTGCTCAAGCCGCCGCACTTAAAGCTCCCGCCTACCCACGTGCCCATGGCGGCAGGCGTGGCGTTGCTGGAGGCAGTCACGGCAGTAGTCCCGCAAACGGCAGCGCGCTGCCTGCTGAAATGGCCCAATGATCTGTTGATCGGCGCGGAACCGGCGCGCGCGGAGAAGGTGGCGGGGCTTCTAGCCGAAAGCGTCTGGCACGGAGACGGGACGCCTGCCGCACTGGTGTTGGGCATTGGTGTCAACGTCAACCAGACGCGCGACGAGTTGCCGCCGGGTGTCGCAGCCGGCAGTTTGCGCCTGGCAGCCGGGCATCCCGTAGACCGCGCCTTGCTCTTGGAGCATTTGTGCCGGCGCCTGGCGGTATGGCTGGACGCCGCGCCGGAGGCGGTCCAGGCAGGGTGGCGGGCGCGCCTGGCGACCCTGGGACAGGCAGTGGCGGTGTATGACAACGGGCCGGGTGCGGCGCCGTCCCTGCGCGGGCGCGCGGTGGATGTGGGCGACGACGGCGCGCTGGTGGTGATGGACGCCGCGGGCCGGCTACATCACATCTACGCCGCCGATGTGACGCTGCGCGCCGAACCGGCAGCGGACGGCGCGTGAAACCCGGCGCACTCTTGTTGCGTACTGTTGGACAAGCGCGCAATACTGCCCGACGGTCTCGGGCGCGCCTTTTGATCCCCAGGTGATTGTTCCCGCTCTGGGGCTATGTTACAATCCGCGGTGGTGAGCGCAACCGACCGCACCATTCAAGGAGGGAAGGGTTCATGGAAATCGGCAAAGCCATTCGCTTTATCACCGAAGACCCCTACTGGCAAACCAAATTGCTGATCGGCACCGGGATTTTGATCGCCAGCTTTGTCCTCAGCTTTGTCTTGATCGGTCTACTCGGCTTTTTGATTGTCAGCGGCTACACCATCCGCCTGCTGCAAAATGTGCGCGACGGCGATCCCCAGCCGCTGCCGGAGTGGGACCAGTTAGGCGATGACTTGGCGCGCGGCTTCAAATTCTTTGTAGTCACGCTGGTGTGGGCTATCCCGATCATCGTCTTCAGCATCCCGTCAGGCATCGGCAACGCGCTCATCGGCTCGCGCAGCGAGGTCGCACAAGTCATGGGCGTGATGTTGTCCATCTTCGGTTCCTGTTTGTCGATAATTTTCGGTCTGGTGCTGACTGCGCTACTACCCGGCATCAGCATCGCGTTTGCGCGCGATGAGCAGATCATGAGCGGCTTGCAGTTCCGTGAGATATGGGACTGGACCGTCGCCAATATCGGCCAAGTCATCGTGGTGGCGCTGGTCTACATCGCGGCGAGTTTTGTCATCGGGATGGGGTCGTTCTTGGTGGGTCTTTTGCTCTGTGTCATCGGTATCGTTGCGACGCTGCCGCTGGGCATGTTGGTGACCTACCTATTCCAGTATCACCTCTACGGGCAGTTAGCCTATGCGTTCCCGATGGGGGATAACCCCATGACCGAGACTGCCGCGCCGATTGTGCCGCCCGCCCCACCGGCGGACATACCACCCGCTAGCTACGCGCACACCGCGCCTGTCTTTTCGGTGGAGGTTACTCCCCCCGCGCCGGTGGATGTGCCGCCTGCGCCGGAAGACAAACCGGCAAGCCAAGCCGACGATGCCGGCACTGACTTCCCCGGGCGCGAAGTGGATAACCCGCCCGCCAAGAGCTAAATGGTTCGTTCGCCGAGTATCTAAGATGGTCATGCTGAGCGCAGCTGCCCGCCCTGAGCGCAATGAAGGGAAGCATCCTCTCTGGTGATCTGCCGGGATTCTTCGTCGCTGCGCTCCTCAGAATGACGGCTACTTAGCGATCAGACCACGAAATTCGTCCGGCGAGTTAGCGCACGCTGCTGGTGTTTTCCGTCCGAAAGCTGATATCGCCGTCCTGTCTACGGTGGACAGGACGGCGATTTGTTTGGCGCTGTGACGCGGGTAGACTGGCGCCCACAAGGAATCAGCACATTGTGACGGGATTCACTACCGATTCGGCAGAATTTTGCCGTCTCGCGTGTGGAATCGTGATTTTGGGGCTTGACGCGCGGCGCGAGCTGCGGTAGACTCGATACTAGAGAGCGGCAGAGGGCGCGCAATGCACGCTTTGCCGCCGGGGAGCGGCAGACGCTCCGCTTTCCGAGCCGATCGTGGGTGGGCAACGCGTGACCGACGGCTCGGCAGCAAGACTCGCAGCAAACGGTGATTTGTAGGACGGTGACCGAATCGCAACGATGGACAAGATCGACCGGGCAATTATCAAGGCGTTGAAGGAAGACGGTCGGGCCCCGTTTAGTCGCATTGCCGAACAACTCAATGTTTCACCCGGCATGGTGCGCCAGCGCATGCAACGGCTCAACGAGCGGGGAATCCTCCAGGTCGTCGCGGTGACCAACCCGCTCAAAGTAGGGTTCCACACCATGGCGCTGATTGGGGTCAAGGCCGACGGACACCGGCTCCAAGAAATAGCCCGCCGCATCGCTGCGTTCGAGGAAGTCATCTACTTAACCATTTGTGCAGCTGCCTATAACCTGTTGGTAGAGGTGCTCTGCCTGGATAACAGCCACCTGCTGGCTTTTCTCACCGAGAAACTCTACAGCGTCGAAGGCGTGCGTGATACGGAGACCTTCATCTATCTCGACATTGTGAAAGAGATCTACGCCTGGGACGCGCCCGCGCCGGCTCAGCCGGAGGAAATGGGCGCCGGCGTCAACGGTCATGACGGACCACATGGCGCCCAGCTCCCAGCCGAGGAGGCTCCGCCAGTGTAAGGATTTTGTATGGACGATGGCACTACCGGCACCCTGATTGTCGGGTGGATGTTGGGGGGTGAAACGATCTATCTGGAAGATGAGTGACGTAGCACGCGTCGCTGGCTGCCCCTTGTGGGCCGGATCGTTTCGTTCACCTGCATCTGTACGGGGCTTCAGGAGACCGCCCCATCCGACATCCGGAGATGTCATCATGAAACTCAACCTCACCAAGACCCGCGCGCTCTATCAACGCGCCAAGCAGTACATCCCCTATGGCGTCAATTCCAACTTCCGCTACTGGGGCGATGACCGCACCTATGTCATCAGCCGCGGGCGCGGCGCCTATATCTGGGACGCGGACGACAACCGCTACATTGACTATCGCTTGGGCTTCGGCCCGATTATCTTGGGGCACGCCTACCCGGCGGTGACACAAGCTGTCTGCGAAGCCATCCAGCACGGCACGACCTTCGCCTTTACCACCCCGTGGGAAATCGAGCTGGCGGAACGCTTCACGCGCATGACCGGCATGGACCAAGTACGCCTCTCCAACACCGGAACCGAGGCGACCATGCACGCGCTGCGTATTGCGCGCGCCTACACCGGGCGCGAACGGTTCATCAAGTTCGAGGGCCAATATCACGGCAACTACGACTATGTGATGTTCAGCACGCCGGGCATTGACGTCGAAAAACTCGGCTCGCGCGCCATGCCGCGCCGCGTCAAGGGCACGGAAGGCATGCCCAACGCCATCCGCAATTACATGATCTCGTTGCCCTATAACGACTTCGAGATGGTGGAGGCTGCGGTCAAGAGCTATGGCGAGGAGATCGCCGCCATCATGGTCGAGCCGATCATGGGCAATGTCGCCGGCGTTATGCCCGAACCGGGCTGGCTGCAACACCTGCGCCGCCTAGCCGACGCCTATGGCATCGTCCTGATCTTCGACGAGGTCAAGACCGGCTTCCGCATTGCGCGCGGCGGCGCGCAGGAGTATTTCGGCGTCAAAGCCGACCTGGCGGCTTATGCCAAAGCCATGGGCAACGGCTTCCCCGTCTCGGCGATTGCCGGGCGTAAAGCCATCATGTCCGTCGTCGAGCCGGGCAAGGTGGCTCACGGCGGGACCTACTGCGGCAATGTGGTCGCCGCAGCCGCTGCCAACGCCACGCTCCAAGTGCTGGAGACCGAGCCAGTCTTCGAGCAGATGTTTGACCGCGGGCAGGAACTGATGGACGGCATCCACGACATCCTGGGCCGCGCCGGGGTCCCCCATGTCATGACCGGCGTCCCTTCCATGTTTAGCCTGCTTTTCGGTCGCGACGAGAATCCCACCGACTATCGCACCTACTGCCAAAACGACTTTGCGTTCTATGAGCGTCTTGCCGAGGCGCTGATCGAGCGGGGCGTAATGGTAGACGACGACTCGCGCGAGCCGTGGTTCCTCTCCTATAGCCATGACGCGCAGGTGATCGCAGAGACGCTGACGGCCTTCGAAGAGGCCGTGTACGCGGTCACCGGGCGGCGCAGCGTGAGCAAGGTATTCGCCCGCGCCGCATAGCGCGCCCACCGCGCGACAATCAAATTACCGGTAAGAACGGGGCGGCTGGGACATCCGGTATGGATATCCCAGCCGCCCCGTTGCGTGGGCTGCAATCGAAACGGTTACCCACCCCGGCGATAGACCACCTTGCCGTCGCAGAGGGTGACCACCGGCTTGACGTTGCATAGCTCGGCAGGCGGCATGGTGAAGAGATCGGCATCCAGCACCACCACGTCCGCCAGCATCCCCGCAGCCAGTATCCCCTTGTGTTGTTCCTGGAACTCCACATAGGCCGCGTCACGCGTATAGCCTGCCAACAGATCGGCCAACGACTGGGCCTGGTCGGGGTCGCCTGCTTGCCACGGACGGCGGTTGGTGCCTGCCCACAGGCCGAGCATGGGGTCCATGCTCACCACGGGCCAGTCGCTGCCGAAGGCAAGACGTGCACCGGCCTCGCGCAGCATCTGCCAGGGGAAACTATAGCGCCAACGCTGCTCGCCTATGCAGCGGGGCCAGACATCAGCATCGCGCACAGTGAGCGGCGCGTGGAGCGGTTGCATGGACGCGACGACGCCCAACTCGGCGAAGCGCGCCATATCGTCGGGATGGATGATCTCCACATGCTCGATGCGATGGCGGCTGTCGCGCGGGCCATTGATCTGCCGCGCCAACGCGAAGCCGTCCAGCGCGCGGCGCACAGCGCCGTCGCCGCAGGCGTGGACCGCGATCTGGAGACCGAGCCGGTCGGCCTCCACCGCTACCTGGTTAAAGTGTTCGGCGCTGAAGAGCGCGCCGCCGGTGTTGCCGGGCATCCCGGCATACTCCTCCAGCATGAGGGCCGTATAGGCCTCTACCACGCCGTCCATGAAGAGCTTGATGCCGCTCACGCGCACATGACTGCCCTGGACTGTGCGCTTCCACTCCGCAGCCTCATGCAACGCATCCAGCGGCGTCTCCGGCTTGAAGCTGTAGGGGACGTAGACACGCACGGTCATCTCGCCTGCCGCTTCCAGCGCGACGTAAAGGTCCACCTGTTCGCGGTCCCCGTCCATGTTGTGGACGCTGGTAATGCCAAGACTTGCGCAACGGGCCAACCCTTTTTGGAGCAAGGCGCGTTTGCGTGCCGGGTCAGGCTGGGGAATGCGGTCGCGGATGGGGTTAAACGCGCCCGGCTCGCGCAGTTCACCGGTCGCAGTGCCGTCCGCAGCCATGAGGATGACACTGCCCGCGGGGACAGCCGCCCCGTAGAGTAGCCCGCCGATCTCCAGCGCGCGCGTGTTGGCCCAGACGGTATGCCCGTCATAGGCGGTCAGAAAGACGGGCCGGTCGGCGACGATGCTGTCCAGGAAGTGGCGGTCCAGTGGGCGGTCGGGCGGGATAATGTTGTAGCGCAGTTGATAGCCCAGCAGCCACTCGTCTGCGGGATGCGCGACGGCCCAGGCTTGCACAGTCGCCGCCAGGCCGTCCAGGTCCGTCACCGCGTCCAGCTGCATGGAGTCGAGCTTGAGTGATCCCCACAGCAAGTGAAAATGGCTGTCAATGAAGCCGGGCATGACGGTGGCGCCCGCGGCGTCAATTACGTCGGTGTGTGGCCCGCGCCAGGCTGCGGCATCCTCGTTCGTGCCGACCCAAGCGATCTGCGTGCCATGCACCGCCACCGCAGCAGCCCAGGGTTGCCGCGGGTCGCCGGTGAAGACGCGCCCGTTGACAATCAGTACATCGGCGTGTGGAGCAGACATGGTAGCCATTGCTATTGCAACCGCCAGTTCTGCACATCCCAGGTCAGGCTCCCCCACATATTGACCTGGTAGCCGGTCAGCCGGTTGGACGCGCCATAGCCTTCGGTGAAGAGATAAAGATGGAGCTGGGGCAGCTCGGTGGCAATCAGCTCAGCCAACTGGCAATAGGCAGCCTGGCGCGTGGGCACGTCTACGGTGCTGCCCGCCAGGTCCAGCGCAGCGTCGGCCGCGGGGTTGACCCAGCGCCAGTAGTTGGCCCCCGCCGGGTTCTCCGCAGACGGGATCGCCGTCGAGTGGAACTGGTTACGCAGGCTGGCGTGCGGCTCCAGAGGGAGGCTGGCATCGTAGATGAGTACGTCGAAGTTGCCCAGCTTGCGCGGCGCGCCATCACTCCAGCCGCCGAAGATGATGGAGAAGTCGTCGTTTTGGATGGTGGTCTCAATGCCCACGACCTTGAACATCTCGGCAAGGGCCTCTTGCAGCCGCACCAACGGTTGGAAGTTGGTATAGCCGTTGAGTTGGATGGTCAGGCGTGTGCCGTCGGCAGCGTAGGGTGCGCCCTGGGCGACGCGCACACCGCCGGGGCCTTCGACCCAGCCGGCTTCTTCCAAAAGCGCCTTGGCCCGCTCTACGTCATAGGTGTAGACGCGCGGCTGGTCACATTGATACCAACCGTAGGCAAAGGGACTGGTGACGGGAATGGTGCCGGGGTTGATCTCGGTGACGATCAGGTCGTAGTCAATGGCGTGGGCAATGGCTTGGCGCACGCGCAGGTCGCCCAACATGGGGTGCGGTGGCTCCGGGCCGGGGTCGCC
>CAKZVN010000204.1 GCA_937922105.1 uncultured Litorilinea sp. | reverse complement strand
CGACCGTTGGCGCCAAGAACCTTTCGATCTTGCCAACAACCCCCTGCCCGACGACCTTCACGAATTGGAATATCGCCGTGTCCAGGTGGAGGGCGTGTTCGACTACGACCATCAAATCCTGCTCACCAACCAGATTCACAGCGGCGCGCCCGGCGTCAACCTCATCACGCCATTGGTCATGGAGGACGGGCGCGCCGTGCTGGTGGCGCGCGGCTGGATTCCCGTCAACCGCGCCACACCCGACCAGTGGTCCCAGTTCGAAGAACCGCCCGGCGCACCGGTGATCGGCCTGATCCAAGAAAGCCAACTGCTGCCCAACGGCAGCGCGCCGCCTGTGCCCCCGTCGCCACAAGTCGAGTGGTATACGCTCAACATTGACGCCATCCAGCCGCAGATGCCCTATCCGCTGCTGCCCGTCTTCATCTTGCAACTGCCCGAAGACGGGCGCTCGCGCAACGCCTTCCCCTTCCGCGCCGAGCCGATTGTGCTGGACGAAGGCGCGCATTTCAGCTATGCCATCCAGTGGTTCATGTTTGCCGTCATCCTGGGCGTGGGCTACATCTTCTTCATCCGCGCCCAAGAGTTGCGCGAGCAGCGAATCGCAGGTACACTCCAACCCGCTGCCGAGTCGGAATCGGGGATGCCCTCCTCGGCTCCCGGCCCACAAACCGACCTCAGTGGGCCGCCGACGACCGGCCCTAGCCATGCCTGAGCCGGGCATCCGCCCTGCGATCCCCGCGCACAGGCCCTTGCAAATGGTACCGACACTCGGACGAACCGTAGGAGCAAGCGCACTCCATGCAACTTCGTGGCACACTTCTACCGCCCGGCAAGCGCAGCGAGACAAGCGTTAACGCCGCCCCGCTCACCCGTGAGCAGGCCCTGCTGCGCCTAGCCCTCAGCGACTATCTCACCCTGACCAAGCCGCGCATCATCTCGCTGCTGCTCATCATCACCTTTGTGCCCATGTACCTTGCCGCGCCCACCCCGCCCGACGGGATGCTCATCCTGTGGACGCTCATCGGCGGCTTTCTTGCCGCGGGCGGCGCCAATACCATCAACCAGTACTTAGACCGCGACATTGACCATGTGATGGTGCGCACGCGGCGGCGCCCCATCCCCGCGGGCCGGCTCACCCCGCTGCAGGTGTTGGCCTTCGGTCTGCTGCTCAGCTTGGCCTCTTTTCTCCAACTCTGGTGGACGGTCAACCTGGCGGCGGCGCTCCTGGCTGTAGCGGGCATCTTCTACTACGTCGTGATCTACACCCGGTTGCTCAAACGCAGCAGCACCCAAAACATCGTCATTGGCGGCGCAGCCGGGGCCATCCCGCCGCTGGTAGGGTGGGCGGCGGTCGCCGGTGAAATCAGCCTGTTGCCCATCCTCATGTTTCTCATGGTTTTCTACTGGACGCCGCCCCACTTCTGGGCGCTGGCCCTTCTGCGCCAGCGTGAATATAAGGCCGCGGGTGTGCCCATGTTGCCGGTCATCGCCGGCGATCGCGCCACCCATGTCCAGATCGTGCTCTACAGCATTCTCATGGCTCTCACCACGCTGGCTCCGGTCTTCTTGGGGCTGCTCGGTCCGGTCTACCTGGTCTTGGCCCTCATTCTCAACGCGATCTTCCTGTACCAAGCCGTAGACATCCTGCGCCGGCCCACCAATAGCCACATCTGGCGGCTCTATAAGTTCAGCCTGCTCTATCTGGCGTTGCTCTTCTTTGCCATGGGTGTAGACTATCTCTTCTACCAGGGCAACGGTTTGGTAGGCGACGTGGTACTGCGCCTACCCTGGTGAACTGCCCAGGAATAACAACAACCGCACCCCACGACTGCGCCGGATGTCCGGCGCAGTTTGTTTTTGGGGGATGTATCGCTGTAGCCCACGGGGGCATCCCAAATTCTTGGGCGGCGGAACACATTCGTCGCCCACAACCGACTTGACCGGCAGCCGATCCCGGCTCTACAATCCCCTGCAGCGAAGGGCACCGCACAATCTGCGACAACCGCTGCCACCTGCTGCCCAGTGCGCCCGAATTACATCCACCACAGCCAGCCGGCAGCATGCCGGTTCAGGGAGCAACTCAGATGGAGTGCGCCGTCTTCCTGCTCTTCTTGTTCAATCTGGCAACCGTTGCCTTCTTCTTGTGGCGCAACTCCCGGCTGGCGAAGAGTCTACACGCCGAAATTGCCGAGTTACGCGCACAACTCGGCTTACCTGCCGTGCCTGCGCCTGACTTTCGCGCCACGCAGGCAGCCGCGCCTCCGCCGCCTGCCCCAGCGCCCCCTGTATCCCCTGCCGCGGCTGTTCCGGCAGCACCGCCGTCCCCAGTTCAACCTGCGCCATCCCCGGTCGCCTCTGCGCCGGCAACAGTACCGCCCGCTGCACCTGCCCCCCAGCCTGCGGTCAGCCTGAGTCGCCCCCCGGCGCCTGCGCCCCGTCCGGCGGTCCCTGCAACGCCGCCGCCCCCTGCCAAAGCCGCGCGCCCCTCTCCCATCCCGCGCTGGTTTAGCGAAAGCCACCTGGTTGTGCGCGCGGGCATTGTGGTGCTCTTTGTGGGCATCGCCTTCCTGCTGCGCTATGCCGCGGAGCAAGGGTGGTTCACCATCGAGTTGCGCCTGGTCTCTGCCTGGTTACTGGGCGTTGTCCTCATCTCCGGCGGTTGGTATCTGCGTGACAAGCGCCGCATCTATGCCCTGACTTTGCAAGGGGGCGGTCTCGGCATCGCCTATCTCACCACCTTCGCCGCCTACCGGCTATACGAACTGATCCCGGACTGGCTCAGCCTCATCGTCATGGTTGCCCTGGGCGTCTTGAGCGCGGGCCTTGCCATCGCCAACAACGCGCAATCGTTGGCCGGTTTAGCCGTGACAGGCGGCTTCCTCGCGCCCATCCTCACCGGCGACGAGGGCGGTAGCCACGTCGTGCTCTTCACCTACTTCACCCTGCTCAACGTCGCCATCCTCGCCATCGCCTGGTTCAAATCCTGGCGCAGCCTCAACCTGGTGGGCTTCACCTTCACCTTTGTGCTGGCGTCTCTCTGGGGCGCCGGCGCCTATCAGCCGGAGAACTTCGCCACCGTCGAACCGTTCCTGATTCTCTTCTTCCTCTTTTATGTTGCCATCGGCATTCTCTACGCCGTGCGCCAACCGCCCGACCGCCTGGGTCTGGTGGACGGCGCGCTGGTTTTCGGCACGCCCATCATCGCCTTTATCTGGCAAACGGCTCTGGTGCGCGACATCGAGAACGGCCTAGGCTGGAGCGCGCTCGCCCTGGGCGTCTTTTATCTGGCGCTGGCGGCGGTCTTCTTTGTACGTAGCCCGGCCCCCTTCATGCTCTTGCGCGAAATTTACTTGGCCCTGGGCATGGTCTTTACGCTCCTGGCTGTGCCCTTGACCTACGCCGACACCACCACCGCCGCCATCTGGGCGGTTGCCGGGGCCGGCCTGCTCTGGAGCGGCATCCGCCAGAACCGTCCCTTCTCCACCTTTCTGGGCGGCCTCGTCCAACTCGGCGCCGCCGCCTATATCGCCTTCGCGCGGGTCTGGTATCTGCTGCAGGGCGTGAGTGAGGCCGCGGCGACCGCCGATGCGCGCGCCATCGGCGCAGGCCTGGTTGCCGTCTCCGCCCTCGCCAGCGGCTATTTCATGCTGGACGGCCATCGCCGCGGGCGTCGCTGGCTCCTCAAAAGCGACCTCGGCGTGCTGCACATCTTTACCACCTTGTGGGGTCTGCTCTGGTGGCTGGGAACCGGCTTCAGCGAGCTGCGACGCCTGCTGCCCGCGGACTTCGACATCCCCGGCACGATGATTCTCTTCTGGGTGACGAGCGCCATCCTGGGCGAATTGGTCGGGCGCGGGCTGCGCTGGACGGCTGTGCGCGCCTGGGGCTTCGTCCTGTGGGCACCGCTGGGGCTAGCCGCTTTGGGTGTCGCAACCCTTGATGCCACTCCGCTGCTGAGCCGCGCCGGCTGGGTGGCGTGGCCGTTGGGTCTGGCAACTCACTTCTGGATTCTGCGCAGCTTGGACGACGCCAAGTGGGCGCGCGCCGGTCACCCCATCGGCCTCTGGTTGGTCAGCCTGGTGGGCACTCTAGCCCTTACCACGGCCCTGCCCGATCTGGGCCTAGCGACGTGGACTACTGCAGCGGGCATCGTCGTCCCCGCGTTGCTGGTCCTGCTCGTCGTCACCCAGCGTGAGCGACCGACCTGGCCCTTCACGCCCCATGCCGCGCTCTACCTCAACATCGGCGCGCTCCCCCTCCTGCTGCTCATGGTCCTGTGGACACTGGGCGTCAACCTTTCCAACCCTGGTCCCGACGCGCCGTTGCCCTATCTGCCCGTGCTTAACGCCCTCAGCATCGCGCAATTGCTCGTCTTTGCCACGGGATTTGCCTGGCTGGCCTACGCGCATCGCCAATTCGGCAGTGCAGGTCTCCTGCGTGGGGGGCGCGTCGTGGCGCTCTGGCTCGCCATCTTGTGGGGCAGCGCCGAAATGGCCCGCACCGCCCATCACTACTACCAGGTGCCCTTCAGCCTGCGCGGCATCCTGGATACACCGGCGCTGCTCACCGCCTACTCCATTGCGTGGACGCTCAGCGCGATGTGCTTCATGGTGCTCGGCAACCGCCGCGGGGTGCGCTGGCTCTGGCTCACGGGCGCAGCGCTCTTGGGCCTCACCGTCCTCAAGCTCTTCACCGTGGACCTGGCGGGCGCCGACACGCTGGCGCGCATCATTTCCTTCATCGTGGTCGGCCTCTTGATGTTGCTCATCGGCTACATCGCGCCTATCCCGTCCGCGGCCAAAGCGCCTGCGTCCGCCGGAGACTCCGGTGAAGCGGAGCCACCCGCGGCTGCCGGCGCGGGCTAACCGCCCCGCCAAAAGCAACGGGGACGCAGCCGTCGCTACGTCCCCGTCCGTTCTTCTCCCCGCTCTGTTCAAGGGACGGCTCGGCGCCTACTCGCGCGTAATCCCCGCCGCGCGGAACGCGCGGTCCAACGTGCGGTAACAGAGTTCGCACGCCGCCACCGGATCATAGTCCGGCTTGCGCTGGCGCATCAAGCTCACCTCGGCGTTGATGAAGCCGTCATAGCCGGCGTCGCGCATGGCGCGCAAGTAGCGCACAAAGTCGAAGTCCCCCTCACCGGGCGTCAAAAACTCATAGTGCGGATAGCGACCGCGCTGGTCTTTGACGTGGGTATGCACGCTATAGGGAACCAAGAGCGCCACGCTCTCTTCGGTCGGCATTCCCAGGATGTCGAAATGGCTGATGTCGAAGTTGACGCGCAGGGCGGGCGAATCTGCCAGGCGTAAAATCTCCAACATGCGCGCCGGCGTATCCACCAAGCCATCCACGTGCGGCTCCATGGCAAGGGTCACACCCCGTTGCGCCGCATACTCCGCCACCGGAATCAGACGCTCCACAAAGAGCAAGTGTTGCGCGTCCCAGTCGTCGGTGCGCCCGCCGGATAGCGTGTTGACGAAGGGCACGCGGCCGTTCTGCGCCCACTCGACTGCCAGGTCAATGGCAGCCTGCAAACGCGCCACATTGGCCGCGTGCGCGTCCGGGTCGCTCTCCAATAGACTGGCGTGCCCCGACACCGCGCTGATGGTCAAGCCGGCGTCGTTGACCAGGCGCAGAATGCGCGCCCGCTCGGCCTTGTCCAACCCATCCATCGCGGTCGTCCAGCCGGGCAACACCGCGATCTCGATCCCGTCATAGCCCAAGCCGGCGACCGTCGTCACGGCCTGGTCAATAGACAGCTTGGGCATCCCCCATGTCGTGTAGCCGAGTTTCATGCCAGCCCCAGACTTACGTTGATATCGGCTTGGTACGCGCCGACCTTTTCGTTCAGCACATCCTCCACAGACAGGACCACGCCCCCAGCATAGCCCGACTCCATGAGCGCGTACGAGACCGCCACCGAGCGCGCACCCTGTTCCAGGTCCACCTCCACCGGTCGCGCGCCCAAAATGCCCAGCGCAAAGTCGGCATATTCTACGGCAATCAGTTTGCGGTCGGTTTCCTCAAAGGGGAAGTCGTAGCGCCACAGCCGCTCACCGCCGAAGAGCGCCGCGGTCGCCTCGTCCAAGCGGAAATCGGGGACCAAGTCCAACATGCTTGCGTCGTCAATCACTCGCGTGCGGTCCAGGGTCAGCTTCAGCGGTCGCCCGGAGCGGTCGTTGGGCATGTCCATGCTGCCCTTGGAGCCGTGAATCTGGCGATTCCAGATGCCTTGCCCATGCCCGGCGTGGCTCTCGATATATTGCGCCACCGCGCCGTTGCGGAAATTGATGGTGGCATAGATGGTGTCGTCCGCGGTGGCGGTGAACTCCGCGGGCATGGCCTTCTGCGCCTGTCCATAGACGCCCGCCGGGTTGGAGGTGGGCGCCGCGCCCAGCGCGACCGGATTGTAGCGAATCGGCTCATAGAGCCGCATCTGGGCATAGACTGTGGTAATCTCGCCCAGGAAATACTCCATGATATCGGCAAAATGGACGCCCACATCCAACAACACGCCGCTCTGGTCCTTCTGATGGCGCCACACCGAGATCATCATCAAGTTGCCGCCGCCGGACGTATGATGGATCATAAAACGGGGATCGCCGATCACCCCGCCGTCCAACAGCGCTTTAGCCAAGCGGTTGATGGGATCGCGGCGATAGTTCTCCGCCACCGAGACCACCTTGTCGGACTTGGCCGCAGCGGCGCGAATCCGGTTCCCCGCCGCTACCGTGAGCGCCACCGGCTTTTCGATCATCGCGTGCCAGCCACGCTCGATAGCCTCCACGCCCAGGGTATGGTGATAACGCGGGGTGGTGGTGATATCCACCGCCGCCACACCCAACGGCTCCAGCGCGGACATTTCCTCGACCACGACAGGCCGCTTGCCGAAGAACTCCTCGGCGCGCGTCGCCAACGACTCGGCGTTGGCGGTCACCGGGTCACAGGCGGCTACCAACTCGAACTTGGACAGCCCGGCGCGGTGCAACTCCGCTAACCCGAACAGATGACGATGTCCCATGCCCCCACAGCCGACAATCGCCAACGGAATGCGCTCCATTATGTCAATGCCCTTTGCTAGTGTACCGATGGATGGACTTTGGACTTGCAAACCGTACCGGCGCGCCGAAGCGGCAGACCCCTGCCCGGCGCCCGACAGACCAACCTACAGCTTCAACCCTTCCATCATGCCGCGGATAAACATGCGCTGGAAGAGGATGAAAACCAGCAACACCGGCGCAGAGGTCAGCAGATGGGCCGCAGCTTCGGCACCATAGCTGGTGAACTCACCGTCCTCCAACGCCATGCCCATGAAATTCATGGCAATCCCAATCCCCAGCGTGTAGAGATTAGTATAATCGATCATGGTCAACGTGAAGAGATACTCACCCCACACGCGGATGAATTCAAACAGCCCCACCACCAACATACCGCCCGTTGCCATGGGCAGCATCACCAACAGAAAGGCCTGAAAGCGATTGCAGCCGTCAATCAACGCCGCGTCCTCAAATGCGCTGGGCAAGTTCAAAAACGTCTGGCGCATGATAAAGATAGGGATGGGCACGCTTGCGGCAAAAGCTAGGATCAGCCCCAACAAGTTATTGCGCAAACCCAGAAAGCTCATCAATTCGTATTGCACCATCAAGCCGCCGGCGCGCGGCACGAAGTTGAGGAGGATGAGCGAATAGAAGATCAGATCGCGCCCAGGAAAGCGCAGCCGCGCAAAGGCATAGCCCGCCAGCGAGGTCACTGCAACCTGCAAGACCACCGCGCCCGTCGTCACGATGCTGCTGTTGGTGAACTGCGTGATGAAGGCAGGCATGCGCCGCAACACGTAAGTATAGTTCGCCAGGGTCGGCTCCCACGTGATCAGCGACGGCAGCGCCACGTACAGTTCCTGCCGCGTCTTCAAGGACGCCGACAGCGCCCAGATAAAGGGCAACAGGAAAAGGGCCAAAAACGACCACAACACCACGCGCAGGAAAATCCCACGGCGCCGTTCCCACAACTTGACCAAAAGATTGCGCGACCCCGGTCGCGGGAGCGCATCGGCTCGCGTCGTCATCGTCTCGTTCGTCTCCTATTCCATGCGCTCTCCGCGCGCCAAGCGGAAGACAATCGCTGCCAGCATCATGGAGACAAGCCCCATTGCCAGGTTGATGGCAGCGGCATAGCCCCAGCGTCGCTCGCCCACAAAGAACGCAATCTCATAGGCATAGCGCCCCACCAACATGCCTGCGTTCTCCGGTCCGGCTTGGGTCACGCCGAACAAGATCAGCGACTCCTCCGCCGTCCCCAACACGCCCGCCGTCAACACCAACACGATGGTAAAGGTAGGCCGCAACAGGGGCAAGGTGATGTCCGTGAACTGCCGCCATTGCCCTGCGCCGTCAATCGCCGCCGCCTCGTAATACTCGGTGTTGATGTTGTAGAGACCAATCAGAAAGAGCAGGATGTTTTGCCCCACATGTTTCCACACCGCCGCCACCGCCATGGTCGGCACCACCCAGTACGGGTCCGCCAACCACGCAGGCGGGCGCGCAATGCCCATGTACTCGCGCAGGAAGTAGTTGATATATCCGAACTGGGGATGCAGCAACTGCTTCCACAGCAGAAGCGCCACCGCAATCGGCAACACCACCGGCAAGTACGCAATCACACGATAGACCGCCGACTCCAACGGATGGCGTATTTTGGAGATCAGCAGCGCAATCAACAGTCCCAGCCCTACGTTCAGCGGCGTATAAATCACCGTGTAGTGGAGCGAGCGCCGGAACGATTCCCAGAAAACACGGTCGTTCCACATCTCCACAAAGTTATTGATCCCATTAAAGGGCTGATGATTCGGGATCAAAAAACGATAGTCCGAAAATGCGATCATCACGCCCCGAACCAACGGATAGGCGCTAAAGGTGAGATAAAGTGCCATAGCCGGGAGAATAAACAGATAGCCCAGCATTGCCATTCCCCACCGGCTGCGCCAGCCGCGCCGCGCCGCCTGCCACACCCCACCGGACGGGGTGCGCTCAGGCGCACCTGATAAGTTTCCGGCAACTCCACGCATGGTCACCACCCTCGTTCATATCCCATCGCCCCCGTTGCTGCTCCCACGTGGAGCACCTTCCTGGAAGCTGCAGGCTTCCAGGAAGGTGAACGGGCCGGTGTGCGTAATTACGGTTAGGAGATCAGTTTGTCAATCTCCGCATTGACCTCGTCGAGCACATTCTGCATGGCGACTTCGGCGCTGACGTCCCCAGCCCAGTAGCGCTCCAGCCACGGCCAAATCTTGGACTGGATGATGGGATAGTAGCGCCCAGCTTCCATGGGCTGCAACACGCTGGTGGGAATGGCGGCATACGCCTTCTGCAATTCGGGGTGGGTTGTCGTGTTGCCGATCAAGCGCTCATACTGCTCGGTATGCACCGGCATCCCGGAGAAGGTCAGCGTGCCGCTCCAGTAACGATTCGCCGGCGCGCCCTCCGGACCCAAGACTGCCAGCAGCCAATCCAGCCCCTGCTGCGGATGCGGCGCGCCCGTGAAGACAAAGCCGGAGTCCAGGTGAATCCACGTGCGATCCGGGTTGCTCGCGTCCACCTTGGGCGGGATCGTGCCCTTGATGTTCTGGGACCCCCAAATGGCACGCCCGATGCGAATCCAGGAGTGGGAGTCAATACCGATGGCGACCTTGCCCTTTTGCCAATCCGCCACCGGGTCCTGCAACACTTGCAGGTTGGTGTAGCCGGCGTCAAACCAGCGCTTGAACATGGCGATACATTCCAGCCATTCCGGGCTGTCAATCTTGAGCATGTTGTTCTCGTCGTAGGGGTTTTCCACAAAGGTGGTGAAGGCCGTCCCCAACGTGCGGAACACTTCCTTGCGCGCGGCGAAGGGCACTACGTCGTCGTCCGCCAACGCCTCTTTGAGCTTGCCCAACATCACCTCAAACTCGGCCCAAGTCTCCGGGATGCCGTCATAGCCGGCCTTCTTCAGGTAGTCCTCACGATAGCCCATGAGGTGGATGTTCAACTTCATGGGAATAAAGTAGGTCTTGCCCTCATACTGGGTCGCGTCGTAGATGTTGGAATAGTAGTAGCGATCTTGCAACGTATTGACCCAGGGATGGGTCGAGGTCGCCAGCAACTCATCCAACGGCTGCACCAACCCCATCTGGATGTAATTCCACTGCAACCCGGCATTGGCAATACCGCAGGCGCTCCAGCGCATGTCACCGTCGCGCACCATGGAGACCGCCTTCGGCTCCCATGCGCCCTCGACCACTTCTTCCAGCACATAGCGATAGCCGCTGTCGCGAATTTCGTCGTTGTAGAGCGCGGTGGCGTCTCGCTGTCCCATGTCGGCAAACGCCGCAAAGGTGATCACATAGACATCGGTGGTGGTCGGCGCGCCGGCGGGAGCCAGCGTTGCAGTCGGGACCGTACAGCCCGCCAGCGCCAACGCGCCGGCAGCCCCGGCAGTCGTGCGCAGGAAATCGCGGCGCGTCAGGCGCGCCCGGTTCAGCTCTGACATCGGTTTTCCTCCTGATTGGAACCTACTCGATTCGTGTTTGGGAGCGACTTTATGCACAGTGGGTCGAACGCCCACACCGTACCACGAAGAAAATCCAACGGAGCAGTCCAGACAACCGGCACGCGCACGCCAGCATATCGGGGTCTCCCTCGATATTGGTGCGTGCAGCTTGGCTTCGGTGGTATGACCAAGCAGATCGGGCTACAATGTGGAACAGCCTGCGCACTGCCGGCTCAGGCAGTCAGGGAGTCAGGGGGAACCGGCAGCAACGCCAGTATACAGTATGCAAGAGTGGGCGACAAATGCGCGACGCGCCAACAGGAATTTTCCTTACACATGTAGCGTGTGGTCTATCGTCCGAGGACAGCCGCACGATAGACCACACGCCAGCCGGTATTACTCCGCAATCCCGCCTGTCGCGCGCAGCAAGGTCTCCTGGACCAACAACTCGTGCTCCAACGTGCGATCCGGCTGTGCGCGCCCGCTGATCACGTTGACGAACGCCTCCAGTTCCAGATCGTACATTTCTTGGCGATGCTGCTCCGGCAATTCGAGAATCTGCACCCCCTGCTCATAGCCGCCCTCGGCCTGCTCTAAGCAGAGGCGCAAATAGCGCGCCGGCTCGAAAGGGTCCACGATGATCGCGCTGCCCTTGCTGCCATAGACCTCGTAGCGCCGCGCCATGGGCCGCGTCTCCATCGCCGCAATGTCAATGAAAGCCAACGCGCGCGCAAACTCGAACACCCCCAGCGTATTGTCCTTGAAAGCGGGCACGATCCCGCTGTCGTTGCGCAGGAACGACGTTACCTTTTGCGGTCTACCCAGCAGCCACACCACCTGGTCAAGCATGTGCCCGCCCAGATCGAAGAGAATGCCGCCATGATGCTCGCTGATCACCTCGCGCTGGGCTGGGGTCAACCACGTCGACATGTGCGCGCGGATGGCAAAGATGTCGCCCAGCAGCCCCGACTTGACCCAGTCGGCGATCTGGCGGAAGCCGTGGTGATAGCGGAACATGTAGCCCATCTGCAAGTAGACTTGCTGGCGACGCACCGTCTCCACCACCCGGCGCCAATGCTCCCAGTTGTCGCCCGCGGGCTTGTCATCCCACACATGTTTGCCCGCCGCCACGATCTCCTCGGTCT
>CAKZVN010000203.1 GCA_937922105.1 uncultured Litorilinea sp. | reverse complement strand
GTAACAAACACCTTTGATTTGTCTCAGGAGTTCATCATCAGGTTTCTTGGACTTCATTCTCAGCGAGACAAGTTCTGCAAAAGTGAGTTCTCCTTCACCTATGACCCCGACCGTCTGCGCGCGCCCATGATCCGCACCGGTGAACGTGGTGAGGGTAAGTTCCGCGAAGTAACCTGGGAAGAGGCGCTCGACCAAGCCGCCGAACGCTTCAACGCCATCGCTGCCGAGTATGGTCCCGAATCCATTGCCATCTTCGGTCATACATCGGGCGAATTCTGGTTTACCGACTACTTCTCCCAGGCCTTCGGCACGCCCAATGCGGGCAAGCCCTCCTCTGCCCTTTGCCTCAGCCCGCGCGAAGAAGCCGCCAACCTCACCTTCGGTTTCCCCATCGGCGGGCACGAACCGGTGGACTGGGACGAGATTCGCTGCATCACCCTAATCGGCAGCCACATCGGTGAGGATTCGCGCAACACGGTCATGCAAGACTTTGCCGCGGCCTGGGCGCGCGGGGCCAAAGTCATCGTGGTGGACCCCCGCTTCTCCAGCGCCGCAGCCAAAGCCGACTACTGGCTTCCCATCAAGCCGGGCACCGACACCGCGCTCCTCTTGGCGTGGATTCACGTGCTCATCGCCGAGGAACGCTACGACAAGGAATACGTGGAGACTTGGACCGTCGGCTTCGACGAACTCAAGGCCCATGTCGCCGGCCTGACACCAGAGTGGGCTGCGTCCGTCACCGACCTGCCTGCCGACTTGATCCGCGAGACCGCGCGCGTCATGGCAGACAGCTTACCCCAATCCGCCATCGTTCCTGGTCGCCATGTCACCTGGTACGGCAACGATTCCCAGCGCATGCGCGCCGTCTTCATCATCAACACCCTACTCGGCGCGCCGGGGCGGCCCGGCGGTCTCTACCTCAACCGCGCGCCCTATGTGGAAGCCTATCCTCACCCGCCCTTTGCCGTGGCGGGCAGTGTCGGCGGTTGTTCCGCCGAGCCGGGTGCAGACCAAGGCCCTCTCCCCCTCGGCCCCAGCGGCAAAGCGCGTGCCGACGGTGCTCGCACCACCTTCCTGCGTGGCGCCACAGCCTTGCCGGAACTCATCGAACCGATGATCACCGGCAAACCCTATCCCATCAAGGGCCTCATCGTCTACGGTGTCAACCTCCTCCACACCATGCCCAACGCGCCGCGCATCATCGAGGCGCTCAAGCGTCTGGACTACATCCTGGTCATTGACGTGCTGCCCCAAGAGCATGTCGCCTGGGCCGACGTGGTGATGCCGGAGGCCGGTTACCTGGAACGTTACGACGAACTGTGCACCGTCGCGCACAAGACTCCCTTCATCACCATGCGCGAACCCGCCATTCCGCCGCTCTACGACACCAAACCCGGCTGGTGGATGGCGCGCGAACTCGGCCTGCGCATGGGGCTGGAAAAATACTTCAAGTGGGAGACCATCGAAGAATACCTGGACACCCGTCTTCAGTCCATCGGCTCCAGCTTGGACAAGATGCGCGCGCAACAAGGCATCATCATCCAGAAGGGACGCCCCTATCTCACCGACCTCAACAACCGCTCGCCCTTCACCACCGCGGACGGCAAGATTCATCTCTATAGCCACGAATTGGAGTTGGCAGGGCACGACCCGCTCCCGGTCTATACCCCGGTGGAGGAACCGCCCGCGGGCTTCTATCGCCTGCTCTACGGTCGCCACCCCGTGCACACCTTTGCCAAGACCCAGAATACGCCACTGCTCAGTGAACTCTACCCGGAAAACGAGTTGTGGCTCAACGACGAAGCCGCCGCAGCCGAAGGCGTCGCCGACGGTGAGTACGTCTGGCTGGAAAACCAGGACGGCGCGGTCAGCGGCCCCATCAAGGTCAAAGCCACCCCGCGCATCCGCCGCGATGCCGTCTTCATGGCTCACGGCTTCGGTCAGGACTCGCCCGGCCTGACCCGCGCCCACGGGCGCGGCGCCAGTGATGCCAAACTCCAGACTCGCTACGCCCTTGACCCCATCAGCGGCGGTGCCGGCCTGCGTGTCAATTTCGTGCGCATCCTGCGCCAACCTGTCTAACCACGCCGGCGGGCTTTCCGCGGTTGGAAGGAGGAATTCTGTGACGACTTATGCCTTTTTGCTCGACATTGCCCGCTGCATCGGTTGCCAGGCCTGTGTCGCCGCCTGCAACACCGGCAACGAAGCCTACCCTGGCGCCGCCGCCATCCAGATCATCGAACGCACCGCGGGCGATTTCCCGGCGCTGCGCGGCTGGTTCATCAACCACCGCTGCTACCATTGTACCGACGCCCCCTGCGTCAACCACTGCCCTGTGGACGCGCTCTACAAGGAAGACGGCCTCACCCGCCTCGACCGCCATAAGTGCATCGCCTGCGAGCGCTGCGTCGAGATGTGCCCCTATGACATTCCCCACATCGTGCGCGGGCGCTCCTTCAAATGTGACGGCTGCAACAACCTGGTCAAGGCAGGCGGCACGCCCTGGTGTGTCAAGACCTGCCCCACCCATGCTCTGGACTACGGCGCGCGGGCCGACATTCTCGCCGAGGCCTATCGCCGCGTCGAGACATACCGGGGACGTTACCCCAACGCCCAGGTCGTGGGCGACTCCGCCGAGTTCGATCTAGGTGTCATCCTCGTCCTGCCGGATGCGCCTGAGGTGATCGGTATGCCCATCCCCCCGGCGCGTGCCGTACGCACCACGGCCCGGACAGTGCCGCAAGTTCCGGGGCAAGCGGCATCCCCATCCTTCAGCGGCTGGTCGGTGCTGGTGGGCGCGCTCGCCGCCATCATCGCCCGCCGCAACCAAGTCGGCAACCACGTCGGGCCTAGCACATCTTGAGCAGCCCGGCGCACCGCATCATAGCTTTGGTTTACACGATACCAACAAAGCAGTATCCATCGTTCCGGCAACCGGCACATCCATCGTCGCCCGGTCCAATCCGATACAAGGAGCTTTACCCATGTCTCGCCGAACTTCGGTATTCGTCTCCATCCTGATCGTCATTGCGTTGCTCATTGGCGCCTGCAACCCTGTTGTCCTACCCGAAACGGCAGAAGTTGCGCCGCCCGCCGCCCCAGCCGCGCCCCAGGAAGAAACTGCCCCAGCGGAAGAAACAGCAGCCGAGCCGGGTGAATTCGATCTGCTTTCTGCGATTGATGCCTACATCAGCAACATCCCCGAAGGCTTCCTGTCGGTGGGTAAGCTCGAAGCCTTCATGGCTATCCTCGACTCGGGCGAAGCCGTGATCATTGACGTGCGTGAAGTCAGCGAATACGAAGCCGGTCACATCCCCGGCGCAATCAACATCCCCATCCGCACTGTCACCCAGCACCTGGACCTCATCCCCACCGACAAGCCGGTCATCATCTACTGCCTTTCCGGTCACCGCGCTGCGATGGTAGTCAGCGCCCTGCGCATGTTGGGCTATGACAATGTGCGTGGTTTCCCCGGTGGGTGGAAGGCCTGGGACGCTGCCGGTGAGGAAGTTTCGCTGGAAGCCGCCGTCGCTGAGCCGGTGGAACCCAAGCCCGTCTCCCCGGAAATGTTGGCAGCCATAGACGCCTTCCTGACCAGCATCCCGGAGGGCTTCTACTCCATCGGCACAGTCGAGCGCCTCACCGACGCCATGGATGCCGGCGCCCTGGTGATTGACGTGCGCGAACCTGCCGAAACCGCCGAGGGCGTCATCCCTGGCGCGTTGGAAATCCCGCTGCGCACCGTGATTGACAACCTAGATATGATCCCCACGGATCAGCCGGTCATCCTCTACTGTGCCAGCGGTTTCCGCGCTGGTCTTGCCCTGGCAGCCCTGCAGACCCTGGGCTACAACAATGTGCGCTCCTTCCCGCCGGGCTACGGTGCATGGGAAGCGGCTGCCGGCAACTAACTCATCGCACATCCCGGACGCACCTCTCCTTCCCAACAATACACCGAGCGGGGACTCACCTCCCCGCTCGGTGCCTTTGTCGTGTAGCCTATGAACCACGCCACTAGCGTAACACCCGATAGTCGCCTTCGCGCCGCGTGATACGCCGGGCGTCCATCTCCTCCAGCACTGCCTGCGCGTACTTGCGGCTGGTATCCCACAGATCACGTGCCTCGGCAAGCGTGAGTGTGCCTACCGCGCGCAGACGCGCACACGCCGCGTCCACCATTGCGTCGAACTCTACACGACGATACAACAACCCTGTGCCGGCGCGCACCAACTGCCCGCTCTCCAACAAATACTCCAACAATGGGCTGTCGTGTCCCAGCATCGCCAAGACCTCGTCCGCAGGCGGCGGCGAAAACCCGGCTTCGGCAAGGCGCGCCATCGTCCGTGCCACACGCTCCGCTTGCTGCGCATCCAGGGTCACCGTAAAGTCCGGCAACCAGAGCAGCTGTTCGTCCCCGCCCAGTTGGGATTGGTCCATCAGAGCCGTCGCCAGCGCGCCGAAGACGCGCACGCTCAGGCGATCCCCATCGCGCAATCCGCCGGCGCCCGCAGCGATCAAGCGACTGCGCGCTTCCCCGCGCGGCATCCCGCGGCGCAACGGATTGGCGGCATGAAAGTCGGCGAGAATCTGTGCCAACCGTTCCCGCAGCGCGTCCCATGCCGCCGGCGTCAAATAGAGCGGCTCACCCGCGCCGGTCAGGACCACCACCTCCCCGCGTTCCACCAGCGTCTGCAACGCCGCCTGCGCCGATTGCGCGTCGAGTCCTCCAGCCTCCACCAAGCGCGCCGCAGTCGCCAAGGGCCATTGCGCCACCGTCTGTGCCATGATCTCGTCAGGTGTTCCCTGCGCCGCAACCGCCAACCGCGCCAAGACAGCCGGGTCAAAGCGCCGCCAGCGTCGCCCCGGCTGCGGATTCACCACCGCGCCGCCGCCCAACGTGCGGCTGGGCGAGGGTCGGCGCAAAATAAAGCGATCCCCCGCAGTCGCCACCACCGGCGCGGCCAAACGCAGTTGCAGGAATCCGTGCTCACCCGGCGCTAATTCCTCCTTCCCCAGCAAGCGCACAATTGCCGCGGTCTCGGTGGCGCCGGTGAAAAAGTCCACG
>CAKZVN010000202.1 GCA_937922105.1 uncultured Litorilinea sp. | reverse complement strand
TTGACGGCTACGGCAAGCTCCTGCTTTGCACCGAGGCGGGTGAGGAACTGATCTGGGAGCAGCCGGCGATAGACTTCGTCAACCGCCCCATGGAGCCGTCGCGGTTGGAAGCCTTTTACACGCAGATTCAGGCCTTTGTGGATGATGTGCTGGACGGGCGCCCGCCGACCGTAAGCGGAGAGGAAGGCCGCGCGGCGGTCGCCGTCGTGGAGGCAGCCTGGCACTCTTCGCAGACCGGGCAGGCCGTCACGCTGAATTAAGGGAATCCTGCTACGCATCCTCCTGGAAGTTACGAGTTTCCAGGAGGATGCCTGAGCCGGACTGCGCAACATTCGCGCTAGAGACTCGAGCTATTCCGTGATCGCCAAGCCGTAATCGCATCTATCGTTCCGACCTATTCCAGCTTACAACGCCTCGGCTAGGGCCTCAATGGCAGCAAAATCGCCCGCGACCAGCGCGGCGCCATAACCTCGCTGCTCACGCAGCTTCTGCCAGGCGCTCCAGTGTGGACCGTTCCGCCAACCGCGCACCTGCACGCTCACCAGCGCGCGCTCGGCACGCACAAATGCTGCCAACGTCGCCGCGTCCCAGGTAGGCATCGCCTGTGCCAACCGCGCCAGTCGCTCCACAATCAGCGTCGCATAGCGTTGCCCCAACTCTGGCGAAGAAGCGTCACGGATGCGCCCGTCGCGTCCATAATCCGGGTCCGCGCCGATGCGATCCAGCGCCACCAAGTCGGGCTGGAGATACCAAAGCAACGAAGTCTCGCCGATCCCTGCGTGGTCGCCCAGATACCCCGCGTCGTGCGCCAGCCAATACTCCGGCGTCCCCAACACCGGAATCTGCAAGCGCTCGCTCATGCGCGCCGCGGTCTCGCGCACCACGATCTGCTGGTTGTGCCCATAGTGCCCCGTGACCATGATCACGGCGCGAAAACCCAACCGGTGGAACTCCGACAGCAGCCGCTCCAGCCACGGACGCAGCAGATAATTCTCCCAGCTTAATTCCGGCTCCATCACCACCGTCGCCGGTTTACCCAAGCCGCCCATGCCGCCATAGAGCGGCGGGTGCACCACCCCGCCCCCGGCAGCCTCGGCGGCGGCGACACACAGCGCGTGGGCCTTGAGCGCGTCCAACCCCAGCGCATTGTGTTCCCCGTGCCACTCCACCGTCCCCAGCGGCAAAAAACAGACCGGCAAGGCCGCCTGTGCGTCGCGAAACTCCGCGGGCAACATCAATTCCCACTGCACCCGGCTCTTGGCAAAGCGTTGAATCATCGCCCCTCTCACTCCTCTCCCGGTCGCGGCCAATCGTCCAAGCGGTTCATGGCAGGCAGCAAGGGCCAGCGATACTGTTCCGCGGGCTGCGTGCGATTGGCCCACGCGCGCAGCACGGTTGCCTCGGCCCGTTTGCGCGCCATCACGCGGGCAATCTCCGCCGGCGACCAACCGTCCAGCACACGCGCCGTCAATTCAGCCACCACCTCACGACAGGCAGGGTCATGCGCGCGGTCGTGCATCTCGCCGGGGTCCTCCTCCAAATTGAAGAGTTGGGGGTCCATGCCGTGGTAATAAACCAATTTCCACGGGCCGTAGCGTACCATGCGATGATACGACTCGCCGTCGGGCGTATACTGGTCCGCGCAATACTCGGAAAAAGCCACATCCTCCCAGTCGGGCGTAGGCCGCGCCCGGCTTACTAACCCCAGCAAGCTGCGCCCTGGACTGTCCGGCAAGGCAGGCGCGCCCAGCGCATCCAAGATCGTCGCGGTCACATCCAGCGCGCTCGCCACGCGACCACAGCGCTGCCCTGCATCAATCACGCCGGGCCAATACAGGATCAGCGGTACACGCACCGATTCCTCGTAAAAGACATGTTTCCACCACAGCCCATGCTCACCCTGCATGTCGCCGTGGTCCGACGTATAAACAATCAACGTATTCTCGGCCAAACCATTGGCTGCCAGCGCCTCCAGAATCTGCCCCACCAACACATCCACGCGATGCACCAATCCCCAGTACGCGGCGCGGCTGCGCAAGACCTCAGCCTCACTCACCTGCACAATCCCGGTATACTCGCGCCAGCGTCGGATATACGGGTGCTTGACCTGGTCGTGGGACTCCGGTCGCGCGGGCAAGCCGACGCGCCCGGCGTAGCGCGCATAATCCTCACGCCGCGCCACATAGGGCGGATGGGGCAGCATCAACCCCACCGACAGGCTGAACGGAGGGATGGACCCAAATGCGCGGCGCTGTACGCCCAACCGGTTGAGGTAATCCACCGCAGCAACAACCACATCCTCATCGTGTACCTGATAGGCCGATTGCCCTGCGCCCGACCGCACCAGACTCACCCGCTCCGGCCCCGCGGTCCCGTCGAGCACGCCGCGGTCCACGCTCCTGCCGCCCAGGTGATTCGGACTATGATCGCCCACCATGCGCTCGGCATAGCCGTGCAGTTGGTCCGGGCCGACCGAATGCATACGCCCCACCAACACAGGCCGATAGCCCGCCGCGCCCATGCTATGCGCCAGCGTGGGGATGCCCGAATCCAGAATGTGGTTATTGGTCCACACCTGATTTTGGTACGGATGGCGGGCCGTGAGCATGGACATGCGCGAGGGCACGCAAATGGGCGACGTGCAGTAGACCGCGTCGAAGACCGCGCCCCCCGCAGCCAGCCGGTCCAAGTTGGGCGTCTCCACCAGTGGGTCCCCGTAACAGCCGGTGACAAACGGGTTATGCTGGTCGGTGTGAATATAGAGCAAATTAGGACGTGTCACATCTGACATAACAACCTCCGGCTTTGTTGGTCTGTTCACTAAGCAGCCGTCATTCTAAGGAGCGCAGCGACGAAGAGTCTCGACAAACCACCAGAGGGGGATGCTTCGCTGCGTGGGCGCAACACCCGCCTCCGGCGAACAGCATGACTTTCTTTGCTATTTGGCGATCAAACCACTTAGTTCGCCAAGAACAAAGCTACATCCAAAAAGGAGTCCGAGATGGACTGTACCACAGAAACGGCGGCTGAGCATGTACAGAGCCTGTATGCATTGTTAACGCAGGTACCCGACTATCGAGCTCGACGCGGACGGCGCTATGAAGCAGCGACGGTGCTGGTCATCGTGCTACTGGCGAAACTGGCGGGTGAGAGTACCCTCAGCGGGATTGCGCACTGGGCGCAGTTACGCGAGGCGTGGTTGAAGGCAACATTGGGGCTGACGCGGTTGCCCTGTGCCAACACCTATCACTACATCTGCGCCCATCTGGACGTGGGCGAACTGACGGCGGCGGTGCAGAGGTGGCTAGCGCAAGCGGCGCCACAGCGACAAGCGGATGAACTGGTGCAATGGGCGATTGACGGTAAGGTGCTGCGCGGCAGCCATCGCCACACGCCCAGGGTCGAAGAGGGACAGGAGGTACTCAATGTGTACGCCGTCAACAGCGGCGTGCTGCAACACTGCCAGCGCATTGCCGGCAAGGGCTACGAATCCGCCTATGCCTACGTCGCACAGACTCCCTGTGAAGGTGTCGTCATCACCGCCGATGCCCTGCACACACGGCCTCGCTTCGCACGCTGTATCCGTCGCCAACAAGGGCACTATGTGTTCATCGTCAAGCGCAACCGGCCACAACTCGAAGCGGAGATTCGCCAACTCTTTGCCCTCCCCTCGCACCGCCCGCTACCGACCGCCAAAACGGTCGAACCTGGGCATGGACGGCTCATCACCCGTCAGATCTGGACCAGCAGCGAACTCAATCTGGCGCTCCAACAAGAATGGCGGGATGTGGCGCAGGTCTTTCTCCTGGAACGACGTGGCTGGCGCAACGGCCACCCGTTTATGAATCCGTCTGTGGCCTGACCAGCCTCACACCGGCACAGTCCTCCCCTGCCCAACTCATGGCCTTCGTTCAGCGCCACTGGCATATCGAAAATTGCTGCCACTGGCGCAGGGATGCTACCCTGCGCGAGGACGCCTGTACCGTGCGCCACCGCCACGTCGCATCCGTTCTTGCTGTCCTCAATTCCGCCATCCCGGCCCTGCTGGACCATTGTCATGTCACCAATGCTCGTCGAGCCATTCGCACCTTCGCTGCCTATCCCGAGCGTGCTCTCACCTTGCTCACTCAGCCCTTATGACCTTTTGAGAAGCCCTAGCAACGCCCGCACCAACGTTGAGCCTGACCCGCTGACCGTGCTATGCTCCAACACGAGATACCTCCTGGTTCGAGTTTTTGTTGACACTCAAACTTTACGCCAGGGGCATCTCTTTTTCAATCCCCCTCTTCAAAAAGCCAAACTACAGTCCTCCCCCAACCTGGGGGAGATGAGGAGGGGGGCCGCTGCTCAAGAATTTGGGATGCACCCACCACGCCCGGTTGACCCCAGACGATTTGACCAAAGCCGCCCCCTCGTCTATGATCTCACGCGGCGTTGCCAACGACGTCTACCCGCTCTGCCACCCGAAGGACCCTGCTTGTGAATCAGCACCCACTCGATGGACCGGCGACCTCCACACCACACGCCGCAGACCGTCGTGACTTTCGCTTTGTCGGCATCTTGCACCACCCCATGAAACCCGAATCCATCATCCTGGCGCGCGACATCGAAGCCTTCCTGCGCGCGCGGGGGTTGGACGAAATCTGGCGCGAATCCGCCTGGGAAGGCCAAGCGGTGCTGGACCATTTGCCCCATGTGGATTTGCTCATCACCCTGGGCGGTGACGGCACCCTCCTGCGCGCCGCGCGCCTAGGCGCGCGCTTCGGCGTCCCCATGCTCGGCGTTAAGATGGGGCGGCTGGGCTTTTTGGCTGAAATTCTCCCCGACAACTGGCAGCACCCCCTGGACCGCATGTTGCGCGGCGACTATTGGCTGGAAGAGCGGCTCATGGTGCGTGCCCGCCTGGAACGGCCCGTTGCCGGCTCCGACGCCCAACGCACCGTTGTCTGCGAGCACGACGCGCTCAACGATGTCGTCCTCAGCCGCGGCGCGCTGGCGCGCATTGTGCGCATCCGCGCCGAACTGGATGGGGGGTACCTGACAACCTACACCTGCGATGGTTTAATCATCAGTACGGCGACGGGCAGCACCGGTTACGCCCTCGCCGTTGATGGGCCAATCATGCCGCCGGAGTTACGCAACATCCTAATTATCCCCATCGCCCCCCACCTGAGCATGGACCGGGCGGTGATCCTCTCCGAAGGCACAGAGATTCGCCTACGCGCCTATGTGGACCACGAAGCCATGTTGACCGTGGACGGTCAATTCGTCGTCGAGGTCTCGGCGGGTGACGAAGTGGTCGTCACCGGCAGCCCCCATCTGGCGCGCTTCATCCGCCTGCGCGACCGTAACTATTTCTACCAGGCGTTGATGGCGAAGCTCAGTTGGTCCGAACCGACGATTCCCTGGGCCTAAGGTCGCCGTGCCGGTTGCGGCGACCCAGCCCTGACCGGCACGTGCCGCCCGAACTTTCGACCATGACCACGATGACCACGACCACACCCGTCCAAGAACCGCCTGCGCCCCCCGCGCCGGACAAGGTTTTCTGCGCCAATCACCCGGACACCGAAACCCTGCTGCGTTGCAACCGTTGCAACAAGCCCATCTGCCTGAAATGCGCGGTCCTCACCGACGTAGGCTACCGCTGCAAGGAGTGTATCCGCGGCGTCCAAGCGGCCTACTTCAACGCCGTCCCTGCGGATAACCTCATCGCGTTCGGCGTCGCCGTGGTGGTGACCGCCCTCGCCGCGCCCATCGCCGGACTGCTCTTGCGCATCACCGGCTTCTTTGGCCTGATCCTGGCGCTTTTGTTGGGCGGCGGCGCGGGCAGCGCATTGGCCCAAATCATCCGTCGCGCCATAGGTCGCCGTCGTGGGCGCTATCTGCGCTTCTTCGCCCTGGGCGGCATCATCCTCGGCGTGCTATTCGGCATGGTCATCGGCCTCTTCTTCGGCATCCCGGCGCTGAACTTGCCCCTGCTCTTTTTCACCATTTTGGCTGCCATCGCTGCCTACCAGATTTTGCGATAGGGGCCTTGCAGACGGCAACTTGTTGTGCTATCATCCCCCATAGCACAACAAGTTGGACCGTCGGACCCGCTCTTGCCAGCCTGGAGGCCTCTGCCGTGACCACAACCCACCCTCGGCCATCGTTCATCTTGGCCGTGGCCCTTCTCCTCACCGTCGTCGCCACGGCTGCTTGCACGCGGGAACGTCCCACCCCTGAACCGACCGCGACCTTTAGCGCGCCCGGCTCGGTCACGACCCTGTCCACGCCCGTGCCGCAGGATACGCCTACGCCGCGCGGCGCCAGCGAAGCCGATCTGGTCATCACCAACACCCCCGCGCCCACGCCTACCGAGGTCATCGGCAACCCGCCCTTCCTCTACACCGTGCGCGAAGGGGATACCCTCAGCGGCATCGCCGCGCGCTTCGGCACCGACATTCCCACTCTCACCCAGCTCAATAACCTGGTGGGCGACCAAATTCAAGTAGGCCAGCCGCTTTATATTCCCTACGTGGAAGGCATCACCGCCGAGGGCGTGCCCACGCCGACACCCGGCCCCTTCCTCTACACCATCCAACCGGGCGATACATTGTCGGGCATCGGCGCGCGCTACGGCGTCAACCCCCTGCGCATCGTCGAAGCCAATAACCTGCTCAACCCGGACAACCTGACCGTCGGCGCGCAGATTCTCATCCCCGGCTATCAGCCGCCTGCCGGCGACGCCGGCGCCGCTGCCACCCCGCGCGCCGTTGCGCCGGGAGACCAAGTCATCCACACGGTGCAAGCCGGGGAGGGACTCATCGGCATCGCCGCCTCCTATGGCGTCCGTGTGGAGGACATCGTCGCAGCCAACGGCATTGTGGACCGCAACAACTTGCGCATCGGCCAACAGCTGATCATCCCCGGCATCTCTGCCCGCGACCTTGCCGCCGCGCGCAGCATCACCCACATCGTCTCCGCGGGCGAAACGCTGCTCAGCATCGCCATCCGCTACGGCGTCACTGTGGACGAGATCATCGAACTCAACGAACTCAACAACCCCAACGCCATTTTCATCGGACAACGCCTGCTGATTCCGGGGAATTAGACACCAAGCTCTCTCCAATCGCGACGGGCCGCCCGGTTTGGGCGGCCCGTTGTTTTTGCGCGCTTGCCAACCACGCGCACCCCGGCATCACCTACGCCGCCGTCCATCACGAACCGGGGCGCCCATCGGCGCTCTTGCCATGGACGCCCCCGTGTGGGCAAGTGTCGTGTGGTGCAGGTTTGCGCCCCGGCCTAGATGACTTCGAGACCGTTCAGGTCGGGCAGCGCCGGGAAGGGCGCGTGGGGTTCCGTTTGATACCAGAAGGCCGTGCTGGCGATATCATCCTGCAGAGGCAGGTAGCGCCGCAACTCGTTGAGCGGCGAGCGCCAGCCCAACGCCTGGATGGTGACGCGCAGGTCCTGCTTGAAGCGGACAGGGTCCATGATGTGCCAGCGGTACATCCCGAAGCGCTGCTGGCTGCGATAGAGGCCGTCGGGTTTGATTACCTGGGGCAGACCGCTATAGGGCGAGGAAAAGACACCATACTCACCCTTGGGATGCTCAAAGTTCCACGCGCCGCCGAAGTAGTCCTCCGTGCCGGTGCCGCAGATGGTGGGCCAGTCGCGGTCACCGTCCATATAGAACTTGATCTCTCCCTCGCCCCACCAACCGTTGTTGTTGACGCCCCAGGCCAAATAGGTGCCCACAAAGTGGCCCTGCCCCTGCACGCCGTCCAGGATGGTGTGGACGCTCATATAAGGCAGCGGATTGGAGCGGCGGAACTGGGCATGGAAGTAAGCCATGTCCTCGGGAATCTCGGTCAGGGTATAGTTGATTTGATAGTAGAAGCCGCGCACGTCGTCCGGGCTAAGATTCTCCAGGGTGATGCGGGCATGGCGACGGAAGGGCATCTCCCAATAGCAATTGAAGCCGCCCGCCGGATTCACACAGACCGCCAACGACGTAATGTTACAGCGCTCGCACCAACCGCTGGCGAAAAAGTCGCCGATGGGCGTCTCGACCGACGGCGTCTCCTCGTGGTCCCAATACATGCGCAGGACCAACCGCCGCCAGACGCTGGGGTGGACGGTGAGCCAAATCTGCTGGATGGCGCCCGGCCCCTCGATGTCAGCGAGGGTAACGGTGGTATTGCCGGGTACTTGGATACTGGGCGAGACCTTCCAGCCTTGGCCCAGTTCGCGCGCGGCGATGGCGCCGGTGCCTTCGGTCGCCATCCCGCCCTGGCCCTTGGCCCCGGTGAAATTCTCCGCGCTGATGGAACGCGTCTCGGCGTTAGAAAGGCGAGCCAGATTGCCCAGGTGCATCCCGAGACCGTTAAACGCAAGCGACATGCTCATCCTCCTGATCGTTGTGGGAAATGCTCATTGCAGACACGACCTAGACACTGTCCGGTCGAGGCAGCCGATCCGCTACCGGCGGCAGAGGCGGGAAGGGCTTGTGCGGCTCCAGTTGATACCAATAAGCCGTACTGGAAATATCGTCGGAGCGGTTGTTGTTGTGACCGTGTTCGATAGTAACCTTGATGCTCTTGCGGAAATGGATGGGGTCCTCGATGTGGAAACGATAATAGGAGGACTTGCCGCTCCAGTTCGGGCCGCCCGGCAGCGTTAGCCCGTGATAGGGGCTGTCATATTTGACCGCAGGGCAATAGGCCGTGTTGAAGTAATCTTCACTGCCGGTTCCGTGCAGGCTAGGGGGCCATTCCTCACCGTCAATGAAGATCATGTCGTCGCCCTCACCATACCAGTTGAAGCGCTTGAAGAACTCCTGGCGTTCCTCCGGCGAAGCCTGGCGCTGCGACGAAGCCGTCAGGGGCCAGGGCTTGTCTGCCGGCCATTCCACCTCGGGGCCGGTGCGCAAGTTGTGATAGTTGACGTTACAGCCGACGTAATGACCGGTTCCTTCCGCCTCGAGGATCACATAATTCCCCGCGCCGCCGATATTACGACCGCCAAACGAATATGCGACGTTGGGGAGCAAATCCTCCGCGACATTCGGAAACAACGGGTAGTCCGCGCCGAACTGTTGGCGCGTCTCTTCCATGAGCGCGGGCATACCGGCTTCGGTGACGCCGTCGGTCGGATTCTCGCGACGCCACTGCGCGTGAAAGCGCCCCATGTCGTCGGGAATACTCGCATGTAGCTCGTAATCAATATAGTAGTAGAAATTCATGGGAACGTCGGCCTCGTTCAGGAGCAAGAACTCGGCCCGCGTGCCAAACGGCATGGGAAACCAACAGTTGAAACCACGTCCGTCCGAAGGACTCATCTGGAGCGGGAGCGACCAGAAGTCTACGCTCTTGGCGTGCCCCATGCCGAAAAAGTCCCCCAGCGGGACTTGAATGGAATAGTCCGCTTCGCCATCCCAGCGCGCCAACAAGACGGCTCGTCGCAGGGCGTCGGGCTGTTGGCAGCCGTGCGTACACCAAATGTGGTTGATACAGCCTGCGCCGTGAATGTCGGCGAGCACGGCGGTTGCCCCGGGTTGAATGACCAAGAAATCCACATTACCGCCCGAGCGGTCCCAGCTGGACACGCGGCGGGTGGTGACATTGCGAATTCGCGCCAACTCGCCCAAGGGGCTTCCCTTGAAAACGGTCATGGTGATCTCCTCTTGTTAGGTGATATGCTGCGGTTGCTCATACGCCCGCGCGGCTCGGCTCGGCGGCTACCGTCACCCCGGGCCGGAAGTCTACAGGCCGATAGCAGAGCGACTGCCGATCGGGCGGAATCACAACCATAGGAGGGCGTGCCTGCCGGCAAATCTCCTGGGCATACGCGCAGCGGGGCGCAAACTTACACGCGCGCAGGCTATACTCGCTGGTCTCCATGTCCGGCAAGGCTACATCCTCATCCCACTTGTCGCCGATGACCGGAACCGATCGCATGAGCAATTCGGTGTACGGATGTTCAGGCTGCTCCAGAATCTTGCCCGCCGGACCATACTCGACCACATTGCCCCGATACATAATGGCAATGAAATCGCTGACATAATAGGCGGTCGACAAGTCATGCGTGATGTAAATAAAACTGACCTGATGGGTGCGCTTCAATTCAAGGAACAGATTGACCACGTTCATACGCAGCGACGCGTCGATCATGCTCACCGGCTCGTCGGCAACGATCAGTTTGGGCCGCGGGATGAGCGCACGCGCCACCGAAATCCGCTGTAGCTCGCCGCCGGAAAACTGATTGCGATACTTGCCGGTGACATTGTCAATATTCAGCCCGACCGACTCCAACTCGGCAGCCACCACGTCGCGTGCCGCACGGCGTGTCGGCGCAATGCCCAGATTGAGCGCAGTCTCGTAGAGATAGCTGTCCACCGGTTTGCGTGCGCTGAACGACTCAAAGGGGTTCTGGAAGATGGGCTGCACAAACCGCTTGAATTCGTGGTCGCTCATGGCGGTCTTGCGGTCCAGTTGGTTGCGACCTTGCATCAAGATCTCGCCGCGGGACGGGTCAATCAATTTGAGCATGATACGCGCCAGCGTAGTCTTGCCGCTGCCCGACTCGCCCACGATACTGAGAATCGAGGGGCTAGTGCCGTCCAGGCTGAGGCTGACATCGTCCACCGCCAACAGTTCCGAACCGGTGAGGATATTGCCGATCCTGAAAATCTTGGAGACGTTGCGTAATTCGATCAGTTTGGTGCTCATGCTACACCTGCTTTGCCGGCGACGCCAGCATCGTGAAGGTGGCAGGCGGCAAAGTGGTCCGGTTCGATCTCGACCAGAGGCGGTTCAATCTCCCGGCAATGCGCCATGACCTGGCTGCAACGGGCGGCAAAACGACATCCTTTGGGCGGGTTCAGGAGGCTGGGCGGCGCACCCGCAATCCCCTCACGCTGGCTCTGGTCGCCGATACGGGGCAGGGATTTGATCAAGGCCGCAGTATAAGGATGCAACGGGCGCGCAAAGACTTTCTCGGTAGGGCCGATCTCCACAATCTTACCCGCATACATAATCGCCAGTCGGTGGGTAATCTGGTAATGCACCCCCAAGTCATGGGAGACGACGACCAACGAGTTGCCCATCTCGCGCTGAACACGGGTCAACATCCGCAAAATACCGCGCTGTACCACCACATCCAGCGCGGTGGTGGGTTCGTCCGCCAAGATGATGCGCGGGTGGAGAAACGTCGCCAACGCCACCAGGACGCGCTGGCGCATCCCGCCACTCAATTGGTGGGGATAGGCGTTCAAGACATCTACCGGCAACTCCAGTTGGCGCAAGTAATCGGCGACTTGGCGGCGGGTCTGGGCGCGGCTGCCCGTCTGATGAAAGCGGGTAATCGCATCGAAAAACTGGCTTTCGATGGTGATCACCGGATTGAGTACGCTCTGCGACGCCTGAGGGATGTAGGAAATAAACTGCCACCAGACTTTGGGCATCTCCTTCAAGCCCAAAATGCGCCGACTGCCGTTGCCGTTCGGCACTTCGGCACGCAGCGTGCCTGCCACAACACTCAGAGGACGCGCCACATAACCATAAAGCACCTTGAGCAACGTGGATTTGCCGCAGCCCGACTCCCCCGCAATGCCAAGAATCTCGTTTTCGCGTACCGTCAGGCTGACGTTGTCCACAGCCTGCACAACCCCGCGGCGGGTGGTGTAGTGTGCGCTGATGTTTTCTAGTGTCAGCATTTTAGTGCCCTCGCTCCACCGCGGACTTCTCCGAGATGCCGGTTGAGGTAAGGAAGAGACCGATAAAGAGCACGCTGATCACCACCACAGGCGAGCCGATCCACCACCAGCGCTCCCCCAACAGCGCTTGATGTTGCAGCGCCCAATAAATCATGGTGCCCAGAGTCGCTTCTTGCAGGCTGGAAAGACCAATCACTGCCAACCCGGACTCGGTCGCAATCCCAACCAACACGGTGTTGACAAAGTTTGCCATTGTCCAAGCCGTGAGATAGGGGAAAATCTCGCGCGTGATAATCTTGAAAGTACTTTCGCCCGAAAAAGCCGCGACGTTGATAAACTCGCGTTCGCGCATAGAGAGCGCCATGGCGCGGGTCTGGCGCGCGGGCCAAGGCCAGTTGAAGAGGACCAAGATGGCGCTGATGAGCAAAAGCGAGGCCCGCCCCTGCAACAGCGACGCCATCAGAATCAGAATGGGCAGGGTCGGCACCACGATAAAGACATCCATGAGCAGGGTGAGAAAACGGTCCAACAACCCACCGACAAAACCCGAAATTAGGCCGGCAATAACACCGATCGCTGTGGCAAAAAATGCCACCGTCAATCCCACGATCAAGGAGTTCTGTGTCGCTAGGGCCAATAACCCGAATGTGTCTTGACCTAAGTTGGTCGTGCCCAGCCAGTGGTCGGCGCTCGGCTTGAGGTTGCGCGGAAAAGCGTTCCAGGTCCGTGGGTCGGTCTCGGCAAAAAAGGGAAAGATGCCGCCCAACACAGCAATCAGCGCCAAAATGAATAATCCGAGTTGGAGCCGCGTGTTCAGCTTCGTCATGGGCTTACCTATATCGCACTCGCGGGTCGAAGAAGGGGTAGAGCAGGTGGCGGATGTAGTCGACGAAGCCGACG
>CAKZVN010000201.1 GCA_937922105.1 uncultured Litorilinea sp. | reverse complement strand
GGGGGTGGTCGGCCCTGGGCTACGCGCGCGGCTGGACTGGCCCTTGCGCGTGGCGTTGGGGTTGCTGGTGGGCATCGGCCTGGTCTTTTTGCTGGATTATCTGGACACGTCGCTGCGTAGCCGCCGCGAGGTCGAAGCGTTGGGGCTGCGCGTGCTTGGTGAAATCCCCAAACATCGGTAAGATGGGGCGCAACGGATCGGTGCGGCATTGCCCGGCGCGCGGACGCCCAGGGGAAATGTGCCGCGGAAGGGATCGGACACGATGACTTTACAAGAATATGGGCGCATCCTGCGCCGCCACGGCTGGATCATTGTGGTTGCGGTGCTCTTGGCGACTGCCGGGGCCTTCGGCATCAGCTTTTTCCAAAAAGAGATGTACCGCGCCACCGTCTTTGTCAGCACGGTGCCTGCGCGACCGGACTGGGGCTTGGGCAACACAGCCAAAGACCTTATGCGTAATTTCGTCGCCAATTTGAAGACGCCGGAGATCGCCCAGCGGGTGATCGATCGCGCCCAGCTGGACCAGAACCCCTACGACTATCTGGCGCATGTCAATGTGGTGGCGGATTCCAGCGACTTCACGGTCAAGATTGAGGCGCGCGCACGGGACGGCGAAGTCGCCAAGCTCATGGCTCTCACTCTGGCGGACGAATTTGTGGAGGAGCGCACTGCCTATTACGCGCAACAGGACAAGCGCGACCGCATCGAGGTGAAGATTCGCAGCCGTGCCATCGGCTATGACCAGATTCAGCCCAAGCCGCTGATCAACGCCCTGGTCGGCGGGGTCTTGGGATTACTGCTGGGGGTGGGCATCGTCCTCTTGCTGGCGTGGGCCGAGGCGGATCTGTTGCGCACGCCCGCCGCGCTGGAGCGCAGCCTGGGAATTCCGGTGCTGGGCGCGATTCCCCAAGTCGAGAGCCGCCGCGAGAGCGCTGCGCCAGCGGCGCAGCCGGGCGGTCTCCCCGCGCCCAAGACGGCTTAAGCAATCGAGTCCGGGCGGGGACGCACCGCGTCCCCGCCCCCTGTTTGCCTCCTTCCCTTGTCCACCCGTTCACCGTACTGGAAGAACTTGCCGGTGTGGCTCTTATGGGCCGCGGTGGTCGCCTATGGCGTGGGCTTCTCGCTCTTGACCATAGTGCGCTACGCGGCTTTTGAGGCGCGCGCCCTGGACATGGGCAACCTGAACCAGGCGATCTGGAACACGGCGCACGGCAACTGGTTCCACCTCACCAATCAGCCCGGTACGGTCAACCGGCTGAGCCTGCACGTGGAGCCGATTCTGCTGCCGATTGCGCTGATCTACCGCTTGGCGCCTGTGCCGGAGACCTTGCTGGTCCTCCAGGCGGTGATTGTGGCGCTGGGCGCGCTGCCCGCGGCGGCGCTGGCGCGCCACAAACTGGGCAGCGCCTGGGCCGGGCTTGCCTTCGGTGTGGTCTTTCTGCTCAATCCCTCTATCCAAGCCGCCAATTGGCTGGAGTTTCATCCTGTGACCCTGGTCCCGACTTTTTTGCTGGCGGCGTTTTATTTTCTGGTGACGGGACGAATGGGCTGGTTTGCGGGCTTTGCCGTGCTGGCGGCGAGCTGCAAGGAAGAGATCGGGCTGCTGGTCTTCATGCTGGGCGCGTATGCCGCCGTGGTGTTGGGGCGGCGCCGCGCCGGGGTGATTACCATGTGTCTGGCGCTGGGTTGGTCGCTGTGGGCCGTGTTGGGCATGCAGCATCTCTTTGCCGACGGCAACATCCACTGGGGGCGCTATGACTATCTGGGTGATTCGCCGGCGGGGATGGTGTGGGGGCTGGTGACGCGCCCCGCGGTGGTCTGGGCGCAGTTGCAGGCCGCGGACGCCGCGGGCTATCTGCTGCGCCTGTTGTGGCCCACCGGCTTTTTGGCCCTGTTCGATCCCCTGGTGCTCTTGCTGGCGCTGCCTTCGTTGGCGATCAATCTCTTGGCCGATTTCCCGCCCATGCATGAGGTGCACCGGCTGATCTACGCCGCGCCGGTGGTGCCCTTTGTGTTGGCGGCGGGGATCACTGGCGCGGCCCGGTTGCGTGATCTGGCGGCGCGCCGGCGACCCCAGTGGGCCGGACCGCTCACCGTGGCGGTGACTCTCTTGGCGCTGGGGATGACTGCGGTGGACCAGTACCGGCACGGTTATTTGCCCGGCATGGGTCACTATCTGCACTTGACCGTCACCGATCACCACCGTCGCGCCGCCAAGATCTTGGCGCAGATTCCACCCGACGCTGCGGTCAGCGCGCAAGACCGCCTCAACCCGCATGTCAGCGGGCGCGAGACGGTGATGATCTTCCCGCGCCTGGAGCCGAGCATAGATACGGTCTGGGTAGATGTCACCGGTCCGGCTTGGCCCCAGCACCCGGTGGAGCTGGCGGCAAGCGTGCGTGAGTTACTGGCGGGTGACTTCGGCATTGCCGCCGCAGAGGACGGCTATCTGCTCTTGCGCCGGGGCGAGGCCAATCGCACGCTGCCGCCCGCGTTCTATGACGCTTGGCGGCGACCCGCGGCCCAGCCCGGTGTCGGCCCCCAACTTACCTTCGGCGACGCGCTGCGCCTGCTGGATGTGCGGGTGGGCGTGGACCGTTACGGCGAACTGGTGACCACCTTGACCTGGGTGGCGACGCAGCCGCTCATGCGTGATCTCGGCATCTATATCGCCTATCTGGCTGCGGAGGGGAGCACGTTGCACGATTCGACTTATTACCCCCCCGTTGCCTTGCTGTGGTATCCTACCCGGTTGTGGGAACCGGGTGTGCCGGTAGAACTCCAGACGTTGCCGTGGACGTTGGAAGCCGACCGCTTTGTGCTGGCGGTGGGCGTCTATGACGGCGCAGATTGGGCGACCGGGACGCGGCTACCGGTGCAGAGCGACCCGCCGCTGCCGTTGCTGGAGGGAGGCACATTGGCCCGGCTGGGCGGCTATCAGCGCACTGCCCAGGGGTGGCAACCGGTGGACCCTACCGGCCCGCCGCCGCAGACGCCGCTGGCGGTTACCTTCGGCGACCGCGTGCTGTTGGAGGGCGCCACTTGGCCCCCTACGGCGCGACCGGGCGTTGAGTTGACTTGGACCTTGCACTGGCGCAGCCGTGACCGGATTGATTTCGACTATGCGCTCTTTGCCCATCTGCTGGATGCACGCGGGGAGAAGGTCGCCCAGTTGGATTGGCAGCCGCATGACCGCAGCGGGCGCTTGCCCATGCAGGCGTGGGTTCCCGGTCAAGCAGTGGTGGATACGCAACGGCTCGTCCTGCCCGCCGACCTACCCGCAGGCGACTACCGGCTGGTGGTGGGCATCTATGATTGGCGCGACGGTACGCGCTTACCCGCCGCAGGCGCGCAGGCGGCCCCCGGTGACGTGGTGGAACTTGGCCCCATTCGCATCCGCTGAACGCCCGACCGTTGCCCGCCTATGCAGAAATGAGCGAGAACCATGAGCACTCTGATTACCCTGACCGATCCGCGCAGCCCCGCCGCCGAGGCCTATCAAAGCCTGCGCACCAGTCTGGAATTTTCCGGGCTGGAGCAGCCACTGCACACCATCCTGGTAGCGAGCGCCGACGGCATGACGGACAAGAGCATTGCGGTCGCCAACTTGGCGGTGGCGTTGGCTCAAGCTGGCGACCGCGTGACGCTGGTGGACGGCGATCTGCGCCGCCCGCAACAGCATGACATTTTCGGCGTGGCGAATACCCGCGGGCTGAGCAACTGGCTCCAGGAAGAAGGCCCCGCCCCGCTGCAAAAGACGATGGTGGAGGGGCTGCAATTGCTGGTCAGCGGGCCGACTGTCGCCAATCCGGTGGCGCTGCTCAGCCGGCGCCGATTGGTGGAGGCGCTGGAGCAATTGCAGGAGCAGGCCGACTATGTGTTGATCGACGCGCCGCCGATTTTGGCGGTGACCGACGCCGCCATCTGGGCAGGCAAGGTGGACGGCGTGGTCTTGCTCATCAACGCGGGCGGCACCAAGCGTGACCATGCCCAGCGCGCCAAGTCGGTGCTGGAGACCGTCCACGCACGCATTGTGGGCGCGGTCTTGCTCAATGCCGAACCGGATGTCACCATGTCCGGCTATTATCGCTAAACGGCCTGTTCGCCAAGTGTCGAAGAGGGTCATGCTGAGCGCATCTGCCCGCCCTGAGCGCAGTGAAGGGAAGTTCCCCCTCTGGTGAGCTGCCGGGATTCTTCCCTGCGCAGGACTCAGGGCAGGCTATCGCTGCGCTCCTCGGAAGGACGACACGGCTGCTGCTGTCGCCTCCCCCCTCAACCCCAAATCTGGGGCAGTTTAGGCGGGGATGCATCGCGGATAAGAATACGGGACGTACCTGATCGGGAAGCACCGGTAGGAGGACGCATGAAAGGTCTAATCTTAAGCGGCGGTAAGGGCACGCGGCTGCGTCCGTTGACCTTTACGCGCGCCAAACAACTGATGCCCATCGCCAACAAGCCGGTGCTCTTCCGCGTGATCGAAGCCATCCGCGATGCGGGGATCACCGAGATCGGCATCGTCATCGGGGATACGGGGGAGGAAATTCGCCAAGCGGTCGGCCCAGGCGACCGTTGGGGTGTGAACGTCACGTATATTCCTCAGTCTGCGCCGTTGGGGTTGGCCCATGCCGTCAAGATCAGCCAGGATTTTTTAGGCGATGAGCGCTTCGTCATGTTCCTGGGCGACAACGTGATCCAGGGCGGTATCAGTCCGCTAATTCGCCAATTTGCCGGCAGCAACTGGAACAGCCAGATCGTCTTGACCGAGGTGGACGAGCCGCAACACTACGGCGTTGCCGAGTTGGACGAGCACCAGCGCATCAAACGGCTGGTGGAAAAGCCGCGCGTCCCGCCCAGCAATTTGGCCCTGGTCGGTATCTATATGTTCGACCACAACATCTTCACCGCGGTCAACGCTATCCGGCCCAGCTGGCGCAACGAACTGGAGATCACCGACGCCATTCAATGGCTGGTGGAACATGACTACCAGGTGCATCCCTATATCCATCGTGGTTGGTGGATTGACACCGGCAAGTCCAGCGATATGCTGGCTGCCAATGATCGCGTGCTGGCGGAGATCGGTTACGGCGTCTACGGCTATGTGGACCGCGACTCGCAAGTAGACCATCTGGTGTTGGTGGAGGCGGGCGCGGAGATCATCAACAGCACCGTGCGCGGCCCGTCGGTCATCGGCGAGCACAGCCGCATCGTCAACAGCTATGTCGGGCCGTTCACCAGCATCTATCACCACACGGTGATCGAAAACAGCGAGATCGAGCACAGCATCGTGTTGGACAACAGCCGCATCCGCGACGTGCCGGGGCGCATCCAGGACAGCATCATCGGTCGCGAGGTGGAGATTACGCACAGCCCCATCAAGCCCAAGGCGTATAAGCTCACGCTGGGCGACAATTCCAAAGTCGGGCTGTTGTGATGGGTTGGTGTCGGTAGGCAGGGGGAGGACTCGCGTGAGACCTGTGCGCCGCCCGGCGGCGACGCCGATGATCCGGCTGCAACGCACACCCGTCCCGGCGCTGGCGTCATTGCCCGCGTTGGCGACGGCTTTGCGCCATCGCGACCATCGCCAAGAATTGCCCACACCCTGGGCTACGCTGGTGCGCTATGACCCCTTGGTGCCCATGTATCGTATTCCGCCCGGCTCTCCGGAGGCCGAAGCCGCCGCCGCGTCCCAGGTTTTGCCCGTTGTGGCGGACCGCCTGCGCCGCCTGACCACAGCCTATGCCGAATGGCACGAATTCGATGCGCCGGCTTTCTTCGATTTGTCGGTGGCGCAGACGCTGCGACTGGTTCGCATTGTCGAGCGCGTGACGACCGTGCATGTCACCTTCTACGCTGACCAATTGTTGCCCTCCTTTGCCGCGGCAGTTGCGTATTGGCAACAGGAGTTTCGTCCGGCTCACTGGGAAGGGTCGCGCAACGGCGTGGACGGGCGTGCAGCCCGCAATGCGGCAACGGCTGCGCACTATGCGGCGTGTATGGCGGAGATGGCGTCCGCATGGGAGCGCGCCATGACCACCGTGGCGCTGGCACGGCGGCTCCTGCGCGATGAGATCGGCTTCTGGGCTGCCAACGGCGCGGGCGAGGAACGCAATCGCTACCGGGATGCTTGGGCGCGCGCGCCTGGATCGCTCCCATTGGCGTTACCTGCGCTCGACCGGATTCCCACCTTGACCCTAACCGTTGACTTCCCGTTGCCCGCAGCGCGCCAACCGGGACGCTTGCGCCGTCTACATCGTCTGCAACTGCGCCGCCGCGCCGGGCGGCTGCGTGCCCGCAGCGCCTGAGCAACACCATCCCATCGGAGAGACTTCCCTATGCGTCATCTACTCGTCACCGGCGGCGCCGGTTTCATCGGCTCCAACTTTGTGCGTTGGATGCTGACACACTACACCGATTTACGCGTGGTGGTCTATGACAAGTTGACCTATGCCGGGCGGCTGGAAAACTTGCAGGATGTGGCGCAGCAGTTTGCCGGGCGCTATGCCTTTGTGCGCGGGGACATTTGTGATGCGGACGCGGTGGCGGCGGCGCTGCGCGACCATGCCATTGACACCATCGTCAACTTCGCCGCCGAGACTCACGTAGACCGCTCCATCATGGACCCGGATGCCTTCATCCGCACCGATGTCTACGGAACCTATGTGCTCCTGGAGGCGGCGCGCCAAGCCGGCAATCTGCGCTATCACCAGATCAGCACCGACGAGGTTTATGGGCACATCGAGGGCGATCATCGCAGCAAGGAGACCGATATCTTGGCCCCGCGCAGCCCCTACGCCGCGAGCAAAGCGGGCGCCGATCACCTGGTCAATGCCTATCACATTACCTATGGTCTGCCCACCACCATCAGCCGCGGGGCCAACAACATCGGCCCCTACCAATATCCCGAAAAAGTCGTGCCCCTCTTTGTGACCAACGCGCTCAACGACGAGCCGCTGCCGGTCTATGGCGATGGGCAACAGCGCCGCGATTACGAATATGTGCTGGACCACTGCCAGGCGATTGACCTGATCTTGCGCAAAGGGGTCCTCGGTGAAACCTACAACGTGGGCAGCGGCACGGAGATAACCAACCTGGAGATGGTGGAGATTCTGTTGGACGAACTGGGCAAGCCGCGTTCTTTGATCCGCCATGTGGAAGACCGTCTGGGTCACGACCGCCGCTATTGTCTGGATGTGAGCAAAATTATGGCGCTGGGCTGGGAGCCGGACTATAACCACGAAGAGGCAATCCGCGCCACAGTGCGCTGGTATGTGGCGAATCGCTGGTGGTGGGAACCCATCCGCAGCGGTGAGTTCAAGGAGTATTACGCGCGTGTTTACGGCAATCGCAAAGTCTTGTCGCAACCGTGAGCCGTAAGTCCTTATGCCCATTGTGAAGGCAGCCGCGCTACATTTGGACGCGGTGCAGCGCCTGCTCCAACACGCGACCTACCGCTATGTAGACATGGGGCGCGAGGACCTGCCGGGGCTGTTGACGCAGGCTGCGGTGGTGGGCGAGGAGCAGGGTACAGTCTGGGGCTTCCTCGGCGTGCAAGTGGAGAGCCGTCCGCCGACCTTGCCTGCGCCCGCGCCGACGCGCGCCCATGTGCGTGCGGTGGCGTTGCAGCGGGGCCGTTTGCCTGCTGCCGATCTGGCGGCACTGTTGGACGCGGCGTTGGCGCGCCGCGATGTGGCTGCGCTGCAAGCCGTGGACGGCTCGCTCCAAGTCATCTGCTATGGCGCGGATCGCTGGATCGGTCAGGCGCTGGTCGCCGCAGGTTTTGTGCAAGTGGAGGCGGTCCAGTTTTTCGAGTTGGATCGCTTGCCCGCGCGACTGGCGGAACTGCCTGTGGCGCGGCCCGACGTGGAATTGACGCCTGCCCAGCCTGCCCACTTGCCGGAACTGGCGTTGTTGGATGCCGCGGCCTTTCCGCCGTTGTGGCATTTCGGCGCGCGCGACCTCTTTGAGATGCTCATGCGCTGCCGGATGCAGATCGCCTGGCTGGGCGGGCGCATGGCGGGATACACAGCCCTGTGCGCCAACTCTGCCCACGAACTCCAACTGGCACGCCTGGCGGTTGCACCGGGATTCCAGGGGATGGGGGTGGGGCGGACGCTGCTGGCGGACGCCGTGCGCTACGCCGCGGGGGAGTACACCACCCTGGTGCTCAATACACAGACCACCAATACCCGCTCGCAAAAGCTCTATCGCGGCTTCGGCTTTCGTCCTACCGGGACGGCAGTGCCGGTCTTGGCGCGCACGCTGATCCAGCGGGTCGCGCTCTCCCAACTCCCCCCGGGCGCGCAGCCGAAGTGGTAGCGTGGGCGGCGGAAGTTTCTACAGCGTTGGGCTGGGTTGCGCCGACGGAAATTGCGCGAATTATGGTTGACTTTCCCCCATCGCGGGGAGTTATCCCCGGAGTTATCCCCAGTTCTCCCCAGCCCGCCGGGTCAACGTGCCGCCGTGCCCCAACATAGCATCCCGCATGACACCTGGAACATGACATAAAATCGAGTGTATCGCGCCTTACTTGCATAGCGTCATTCTATGCAGTACAATAGATGACAACCGGTGCACGGGGCGCCGGTCAACGGATTCCGGTCAGTACGCTGGACGGTCTGCCGCCGTGCTCGAGGACGGTGGTACCCGCCTCTCCTGTTGAGGAGCAAGCCGGTCGGTGATTCGCCCTTTTCAATTCGGCGATGTGGTCTTGATTCAGCGCCTGGGTCGGCAAGCGGCAACGCTCAACCTGGTTCAGGCTTTGTTACAACCGCAATCGGCTGTGTGGGCGTCCCTCACCACATTGCTGCCGTGGAATGATGCCAAAATTGCCACCCATGTCCTGCGCCAGCACGGGCATGGGCTTGTTGCTTTGGGCTTCCTCCAAGTGCAGAAGCGCGCCGGGCGACCGGAACTGGAGATTATGCGGCTGGCGCCGGGGTTGGAGACGCCGTTAGGCCATCCGGCGATCTGGGAGAAGTTGCTGGCGTACCACAATGCCATTGCCGCCCAGCAAGCCATTGCGCGCATTTACGCCGATGCACCGGACCAACCTTTGCCGGTGCATACGCTGGGCCATGTGGGGTTCCGTCCCTATGCGCGCGAGACGGTCTGGCGCTTGAATGTGCCGCACGGTTTGGAAAGCTATCAGATCACGGCGGAGATTCGCGGGCAGAACAAGAGCGACGAGTGGGCTTTGCAGGAACTCTACCGCCGCACTGTGCCCGAAACAGTCCAGTTGGCTGAGGGAATGCTGGCGGACCAACCGCTCAAGCCGCCGATCTTGGAATGGTGGGGGCCGGGCGCAGTAACGCCGTTGGTCGTCGAGCGGCGTGGTGACGTTGTGGGCGCGGTCCAGATTGTTCAGGGGCGGCGCGGGATCTGGCTGCAATTGTGGGCGGATTTCACCGACCCCAGCCCCTACATCGTGCACCAACTGGTGCGTGCGGCGTTGGCGACGATTCGTGGGCGTGCGGCGACTGTGCCCATCTATGTGGGCGTATGCGATTATCAGGGCGGGCTGGGCGCGCTCTTGGGCGATTACGGCTTCGCGCCTTTCACCGACCGGGTCAAATTGGTGCGTCCGGTGATGCAGTGGGTGCGCGAAGCGGCTTTTGCCGGCGCGCCTGCGGTGGAGCACAGCGCAGGCCAGGTGGTGACTGCACCCTATACGGTGCCCTCCCCCCCGCTACAACTTCGTGTGACGTTGTCCGGGCGCGCACGCTGTATGACGCCCGGCAAGTTGCCCCGTACCCTGGTGAAGGAGATAGGTTAACCCCGGCGGACGGGCCGCCACAGGTCCGGCGCCGTTACGAAAGCGGGCTGTGTCGCGTGCCGATTCGGCACGCCGCAGCGTAGACCGGAAATCCGGTTGAGGCGAAAGGAGCGTGGAACTTGCAGAGAGTGGAACCGGCAGGGTTGAGCGGGCGTCTGATCCGCAGGACGCCGCGATGCCATTCGTGTTGGCTGCTGGTTTCGGCAGCGTGATTGCAGCTAGGCAGGATCAATCGCCGCCGACAATGCAGGGCCGATGTTCTTCCAAATCGCCCATAGGATGCGTCAGCGCAAGGTTGATGGGAAGCCAAGACTGACGCAGGCGCCCTCGGCGCTCTGCCCATCAGCCACAGTACAGACGGTGGCAACCCCAAGCCAGTTGTGCACCGGGAAAGAAGAGGACGTGCTTACGAACCACAAGGATTTGTTATCGGGTCGCCAATCCGAGCCGCCGGCACAGGCGGCCCGCACCGCCGACTCACTGCGCGTGTCGTCTGCCGCCGGGCGTGTCCCGTCCGGTCGGCAATTCGCCCACCCATCCGGCATGGAGCAACCGCCCGCCGACAACGCCGATATGACTCTACAGATCACGGATGACCTAGACCTGCTGTTGGCAATGCTGCCGGAGCGCATCCGCGCCGCTCTCTTGGCTGCGGACCGGCGCCCGGAACTGATCGAGGTTGTCATGGACTTGGGCCGCATCCCCGAGGCGCGTTTTGCAACCGGCGAAATGGATCTGGGCAACCAGGAGGTGACGGCTGAGGACTTGCAATATGTCATCAGTCGCATCGGGAGCTTCGGCGCCGACAACCGCGCCGGCATCGAGCGCACCCTGCACCGCATTTCCGCCATTCGCAACCGCCGCGGCGACGTGATCGGTCTCACCTGTCGCGTCGGTCGCGCCGTCTATGGCACGATTGAAATCATCAAGGATATCGTCACCAGCGACAAGAGCATTTTGCTGTTGGGCCGCCCCGGCGTGGGCAAGACCACCTTGCTGCGCGAGGCGGCGCGCGTGCGCGGGGACCAGCGCCGCGTCATCATCGTGGATACCAGCAACGAGATCGCGGGCGACGGCGACATTCCCCACCCGGCGATTGGGCGCTCGCGGCGCATGCAAGTGCCGGAGCCTGCCTTGCAACACGAAGTGATGATCGAGGCGGTGGAAAACCACATGCCGCAGGTCATCATCATTGACGAGATCGGTCGCGAGCTGGAAGCCGTCGCTGCGCGCACCATTGCGGAGCGCGGCGTCCAACTCATCGGCACGGCTCACGGCAATTCGTTGGAAAACCTGCTCATGAACCCCACCTTGAGCGATCTGGTGGGCGGCATCGAGTCGGTGACTCTCTCCGACGAAGAGGCGCGGCGTCGCGGCACCCAGAAGAGTGTGTTGGAGCGCAAGGCCCCGCCCACCTTCAGTGTGCTGATTGAGATTCAAGACCGCCAGCGCATGGTGATCCACCACGACGTGGCGGCATCGGTGGATGCGCTCCTGCGCGGGCGCCCGCTTGTTCCCGAAATTCGCTACGTGGACGAAGAGGGCAAGGTCCACATCGAGCGCGCGCCGGAAGCGACGCGCGGTGGGCATTTCGGCAGCGGGGTCCATGACGGTCGTGACCGGCGCCGGGGCCGCGAGCGCGACTTCGGCGAGCACGTCTATGCCGAGCGCAGCGGCTTCAACGGCGACAGCCGCCGCCGCAACCTTGAACCGGAGTGGCAGGATGTAGTCGAAGCCGAAGAGGAAACGGCTGTCGTCGAAAGCAACGGCGAAACCGGGCGCAAGACGGTACGCATCTTCCCCTACGGTATCGGCCAAAATCGTCTGCGCGCAGCCGCGGCGTCGTTGAATGTACCCATTGTCATTGTGGACACCTTGACCGGCGCCGACGTGGTGATGACGCTCAAGAACTACTATCGCCAACAGCCGCAGCCGTTGTTGGATGCAGAGCGGCGCAACGTACCCATCTATATCCTGCGCAGCAACACGGTGACGCAGATGGAGCAGGTCTTGGCGAACATCTTCCATCTGCCCGCCGAGCCGTTGGATGACTTCACTGAAGCCATGCGCGAGACCCAGGAAGGCATCCAGCGTATTCTGAACGGCGCCCCCGACGCCGAACTTCCCCCCCGCTCGGCAGCCATCCGCAGCCAACAACACCAACTGGCGCGGGCTGCCAACCTGGTGAGCCATAGCTACGGGCGCGAGCCGTTCCGTCGCGTGCGTATCTTCCGCAAATAACCACGAATCACCAACATGGCGGGGGCCGGTGCCGATGCCCGACCCCCGCCCCAACCACATGACCATCCCCGGAGAAAGCAACGTGTCCCTCTTCATCACGTTTGAAGGGCCTGAAGGTGCAGGGAAATCTACGCAGATTCGTCTGTTGTCCGCAGCATTGCAACAGATGGGCATCTCGGTGGTGATCACCCGCGAGCCGGGCGGCACCGAGATCGGCAATACCATCCGCTCCCTGTTGCTTGATTCCAAGTATTCGGAGATGAGTCCGCGCGCTGAGACGTTGCTGTTCAACGCGGCGCGTGCCCAGGTGGTGGATGAGGTGATCCGCCCTGCGCTGGAGGCTGGGCATCTGGTGCTGTGCGACCGCTTCGCCGACAGCACGCTCGCCTATCAAGGGTACGGCTATGGGCAGGATTTGGCGATGCTGCGCGTGATCGGAGACTATGCCACCACCGGCTTGCAGCCCGATCTGACCATCTATCTGGATATTGATGTGCGTGTGGGGTTGGGGCGCAAGCGCGGCGGCTCGGCAGAGGAATGGAATCGTATGGAGGAAAAGACCCTGGTCTATCACCAAGAGGTGCGCCAGGGCTATCTGGCGTTGGCTGCGGAGGAGCCGCAGCGTTGGTTGGTGATTGACGCCTCGTTACCGCTGGAGGTCGTTCATCAAGCCATTCGGGCACGCGTTCTGGTCGTCCTCCACCGGCACAGCATTATCGGCAATCGCCTATCAACGAGCCGGTAAGCGTTGCCCACACCGTGTGACGATTTTCGCCATCCGGCGATTAAACCCCAGGGTGGGTAGTGTGTTGGTCGCGAAACAAGGGGAACTGGCATGAAACTGGTGATGGCGGTAATCAACAGCGACGACAGCCACAATCTACTCGACCGGCTGGCGCGCCGCGGCTACTCCGCCACGGTCACGTCGTCGTCGGGCGGCTTCTTGCGCATCGGCAACACCACCGTCTTTGTGGGCGTGGACGACAGCAAGGTGGAAGAAGTGCTCAGTATTGTGCGCGAAAGTTGTCCCGACCGCATCCAGTACGTGACGCCCTTGCCGCCGGTTATGGAGCCGGGTGAAGTCCACATCCCCACCCCCATCGAGAAGCGCATGGGCGGCGCGACCATCTTCGTCCTCAACGTGGAGCATTTCGAGAAGGTCTAGGCGGGCGATATCCCGTCCAGCGGTCACGGACACGATCAGCCGGCTATTGGACAAACTCGGTGACGGGACGCCGGTTGGAGGCCCTGGTGGTGCAGGTTTGTCCTAGGCTGGGTAGACCTGGATCACCAGGGGCAAGTCACCACCGGTCTTGCCCACCAGCATGATCTCGCGGCGTCCCGACGCCCACCGGTATTGATACCAAGCGTTGTCCACTTTGTTATAAACAAAGAGATTTTCGCCGCTGATCTCTTGCCAGACTTCCCCGCCGAAGCGGTCGCCCAGCGCCTCGACCGTGTCGAAGGTTTTGATCACTCGCATGGGATGGTGGTCTCCTGGAGTTTGGCGGCGCGCGCCGGACGGTGCGGGCGGGCCTCAAGCGCTCGGCGCAGGGCCGAAGCCTGCGTCGGGAAAGCTGCTGTAGTCGTCGTCGAGCGCGCCCCCACTCAAGCCGCCTTCGCCCAACGCTTCGTCAATGGCTTCCGGGCTTTCACCTTTTTCCAACCGGTTGATCACCTCGCTCATCTCGTCGTCCAGCGGTTCACCCATTTCCTTGCTCATGCGGCGCATAAAACTCGCCAGTGCGCGGGGGTCTTCGCTTTCCAAGCCGGACATGAGCGACGAATCGGCTAAGTCGTCCATGCGGCTCTCTTCGGACTTGAGCACCGCCACCTTGCTCACCAACCGGCGCAGGTTGGCGCCGTTGCACAGCGGGCAACGCGCCGCGTCATCACCTGCCACGGCAAAGGAGCGAAAGAAAACGCTGACTCGTTTACGACAATCCAAGCAAGCGTATTCGTAGATGGGCATGGGGTCCTCCCGATACGATGGTCACACCAAGTTGGGCACAATGTAGCGGCGTATCGCACCGGACATAAAAAACAACCGAAGCGGATACGGGGTAGATTTCCTGCGCAAGCGGATGGTCGCGTATACTTTCAAGAATCGCGTGACCTAGTCGGTTCGCCGGGTCGGCAAGCATTGACAAGCCGGTTGAGGCGCGCCTTGACCCGCAGACCAGCCCTTATCGTACTCGCAGAGAGGGATTCAGAGCAAACGCATGACGCCACACGCAGAAACCGACCCGGAGATTGACGCGCTCTATGCCGGGCTAAAGCAACCGCGGCCGGTTTTGATCGTGCTGTCGGGACCCAGTGGGGTGGGCAAGGACGCCACGCTGCACGCCATGCAAAAGCGCGCCACGTCGTTTTATTTTGTCGTCACCGCCACCACCCGACCCCGGCGCCCCAACGAAGTGGACGGCGTGGACTATCATTTTGTGACGAAAAGCGAGTTCGCCGATATGATTGATAAGGGCGAACTGCTGGAGTATGCCATTGTCTATGGCGACTATAAGGGCATCCCCAAGCAGCATGTGCGTGCTGCGCTGGAGTCCGGCAAGGATGTCATCATGCGGATTGATGTGCAGGGCGCAGCGACAGTGCGTAAATTGATCCCGGAGGCGGTCACCATCTTCCTCATGGCGGAAAGCGAAGCGGAGTTGGTGCGCCGTCTGCAAGAGCGCAAGACCGAGACCCCTGAGAACTTGAAGATGCGGATTGCCACGGCCCGCCAAGAACTCAAGCGTTTCGTGGAGTTCGACTATGTAGTGGTGAACAATGAAAACCGGCTGGAAGAGACGGTGGACCGAGTGATGAGCATCATCACCGCGGAAAAGAGCCGGGTGGATTGGAAGCCCGTAAGAATCTAGGCGAGGCCCTTTGGCGTGAGCATCTATCCATCGCAGGACCCATCCGGTCGCGCGCCTGCCGACCGTGAGTCGCCCGATTTGTTGGAGGAAGCGGCGCGACGCTTGGCGGATGAGTTACCGCGCGCACGTTTCTATATCCGTATCACGCCCCCGCATGTGACCTATGCCCTGCTGGGGGCCAATGTGGTGGTTTTCATCGCCATGATTGCGGTGGGCTACTTCATGTTCGGCACGCTCAACGGCGCGGAGGACAGCCGTGTTCTCGCCCTGATGGGCGCCAAGATCAACCGTCTGATCGCGGTCAACGGGCAAGTCTGGCGCTTGTTCACCGCCATGTTTTTGCACATCGGCGTGTTGCATTTACTCTTCAATCTCTACGCGCTCAACGTACTGGGTCCCCTGGTAGAGGGCTACTTCGGGCACGCGCGCTTTGCCGTGATCTATTTCCTGGGCGGGCTGTTCGGCAGTCTGGCCAGCTACGCGTTCTCCCCGGTGGCATCCGCGGGAGCGTCGGGCGCGATCTTTGGGCTGGCGGGTTCTATCACCGTTTACTTCCTGCGCTATCGCGAAAATTTCGGCGCGCGCGGTCGCGCCATTCTGACCAACATGCTGGTGGTGATCGGCATCAATTTGGTCTTTGGGTTAGCCATGCCGGGGATTGACAATTGGGGACATCTGGGCGGGCTAATCGGCGGCGCCATGGTGACTGTGGGCCTGTTGCCGCGCTATGAGACGCCTGTGGCGCTGTTACCCGGCAATTATCCACTCGGTGAGCGCCCCCGCGGTCTCCAGCAGGCGGTGTGGGTGGCGCTGTGTGTGGCGCTATTGGTACTGGGTGTCCAGGCTGCTACCGACTATTGGCTGACTGTCTACTAAGCGCTCTCTGTACGTCGTGCGGAAGTGGGCGAACGTCCCAGGGGAACCACTATGGATTATCCACGACAGAGCGGAATTTTGCTGCACCCGACCTCTTTACCCGGTCGCTACGGCATCGGCAGCCTCAACCGCGCGGCCTATGCTTGGGTGGATTTCTTGGCTCATACGCGCCAGAGCATCTGGCAGGTATTGCCCCTCGGCCCCACCGGCTACGGTGATAGCCCCTACCAGAGCTTCAGTTCCTTTGCGGGCAACCCCTATCTGATCGCGTTGGAAGAGATGGTGGAGGATGGGCTGTTGGCCCAAGCTGCGCTGCATGACGCGCCTGCCTTTCCCGATCACACGGTGGACTTCGGCGCCATCTACCGGTGGAAACTCCCGCTTTTGGCGCGCGCCGCCGCCGCTTTTGCCGAGCGTGGTCCCGCTGCCTTACAGGCCGAGTTTGCCGCCTTTTGCGCCGAGCAAGCGAGCTGGTTGGACGACTTTGCGCTCTTCATGGCGCTCAAGGACGCGCACAACGGCGCGGCATGGACCGAGTGGGCCATGCCGCTGCGCAGCCGTCGGCCCGCTGCCCTGGCGCAAGTCGCACGCACCCACGCCGCGGCGGTCCACGCCCACAAGTTCAACCAGTGGCTTTTCTTCCGCCAATGGCGCAAACTCAAGGCCTATGCCAACGCCAAGAAAGTCCGCATCCTGGGCGATATTCCCATCTTTGTGGCGATGGACTCCAGCGATGCCTGGACCAACCCCACCGAGTTTTTCCTCGACGACGAGTACCGTCCCACGGTGGTTGCCGGTGTCCCGCCGGATTACTTCAGCGAGACGGGCCAACTGTGGGGGAATCCCCTCTATCGTTGGGAGCGCATGGCTGCCAACGGCTATGCGTGGTGGCTGCGCCGCATCCGCGCCGCATTGCAACTCTATGACTTGGTGCGGATTGACCACTTCCGCGGCTTTGCCGGTTATTGGGAAGTGCCCGCGGGCGAGGAGACCGCGGTTAACGGGCGCTGGGTGCCGGGACCGGGCGCAGATTTCTTTGAGACGGTGCAACGCGAGTTAGGCGAGCTGTCCATCATCGCCGAGGACCTAGGCGAGATCACGCCCGATGTGATCGCGCTGCGTGATCGCTTCAACTTGCCGGGTATGAAGATTCTCCAGTTCGCGTTCAGCACCGACGCGACCGATAAATTCTTGCCCCACAACTATCGCCCGAATTTTGTGGTCTATACGGGGACGCACGACAACGATACCACGCGCGGTTGGTACGAGCAGAGCGCCACGCCCCACGAGCGCGACCATTTCCGTCGCTATCTGCGCACCGACGGTCGCGACCCGGCGTGGAGCATGATTGACGCCGCGTTCCGCTCGGTGGCGTCCATTGCCATCGTCCCGCTCCAAGATGTGCTCAACCTGGGCACGGAGGCGCGTATGAACTTGCCCGGTCGCGCGTCGGGCAACTGGGGCTGGCGTCTGCTTCCCAATCAATTGACCCCGGAGATTGCGGCGCGGCTTTTGGAAGCTACGTTGCTCTATGGTCGTGATCCGGCCCTGTACGCCGGTAAGGAGCAGGAAGCCGGTGGGCAAACGGGCCAAGAGACTAAAGGGGCAGGAGGGCGCGCACCGGTGGCTGCTTGAGCAGGCATCCATCGCGCAAGGCCGTTTTGGTTATGCGTGTACGATCTCGCGTGCTGCGTCCGACGGTGGTGTGGGGGCCGTTGTGGCTGTTCATGGCCCTTGCTGCCGTAGCCCATCTTGCCCTGGCGCTGCCCTTCCCGTTGCTGTGGCGCAGCGGCGCGGCTTGGTTGCTCACCAATTTTATCCCCGGTGCGCTGCTGGTGGAAGCCCTGGTGGGCGGTAGGCCGGAAGCCGCGCCCGATCCGTGGGAGCGCTTTCTCTACAGCATGGGGGCGGGGGCCGCGCTCACAGTGCTGGTCATGTTGGCGCTCTCCTACCTCCCCGGCTCCATCCCTGCTTGGCTGACCCTCGTCGCGTTTGACTTGCTCATCGTCGCCTTGGGCGCGGCTATCATCCTGCGCGCGCCGCCTGCCGATCATCCCGTGGACTGGATGCCGGTCTGGCGTGATGCCCCGCGCGACTGGTTTTCGGTCGCGCTGGTCGTGCTCTTCCTGACCGCGGGGCTGCTGCGGCTCACCGGGTTGGGCTATAGCGAATTCCAGGGTGATGAGACGCGCGTGCTCTTGCGCACCGCAGGCGCGTTGCAAGGATACGAAGATGCCCTGCTCACCCATCATAAGGGGCCGGGTGAGATTCTCCTGCCCGCTGCCATCTATGCCCTCACCGACCGCATCACCGAGACGACGGCACGCCTTCCCTTTACCTTGCTCAATCTGACCGGCATTTTGGCGGTCTTTCTGCTGGGATGGCGGCTCTTCGGTGGGGTGGCAGGCTGGTGTGCCGCCATGATCCTGGCGTTGGACGGCTATTTCATCGGCTTCGGGCGTATTGTGCAATATCAAAGCATGGTCTTTTGCTTGGGCACATTGACCGTGCTGGTCTTGCACCGGCTGACGCGCTTGCCACGACGGTTGCCCCAATACTTGACATTGGCTGCGATTTTGCTGAGCGGCGCCTTGCTGGCTCACTATGAGGCTGGGCTGGTGGCGTTGCCCGCGGCTTACTTGCTTTGGCGGCTTTGGCGACAAGGGATTGGCGTGATGCGGTTGGCGCGCGCGCTGGTTGCGCCGGCGCTGGTGGGCGCGACTGTCTTGGCGGCTTTCTATCTGCCTTTCGTGTTACACCCCGCGTTTGCCGTGACCTACGACTATATTACGGTCAGTCGCATCGGCGGCGAGTTTCCCTATAACAACCTGGCGGACTTCTTTGCGCGCACCACGCTCTATAGCACCACCTACTATTTGCTGCTCATGATCGCGGCTGCGGTGACCGGGCTGGTGCTGGTCTATTGGCGCAACTTGCCGCGTTGGGCCGCGTGGACGGCTTCGGCGCTGCTGGTGGGCGGGGTGGCGTTGACGTTGGCGCGGCCCGCCTGGTTGGTGATTGCCGGGCACGACCATACCTGGGCTTTTTTCGCCGCAGCCTTGCTCTTAGCCTGGCTCCAGCCCCACTTCCGGCCCGAGGCACGCGCGATTTGGCTGTGGTTCGGCGCAGGGATGCTCCTGATGCTCTTCTTCACGCACACGCCCAACACCCATGTTTATGGCTTTATCTTGCCCTGGGCGCTGCTGGCGGGGAGCGTTGCCGGCGCGGGCTATGGCGCATTGGCCGCGCAGATTGGGGACCGCTGGGCGCAGCGCGCCGGTGTGGGCGCGGCGGCGTTCTTCACCGTTGTCTTCGGGGTCTACGCCTTCTGGTACTTTGCCGCGGTCCATGTCGAGGCATTGCGTACCTGGCGCGAGAATCGCCTGCCCGGCTATTGGGTGCCCTATACCATGCCCACGCCGCATTCCATCTTCGGCTTCCCGCTGCAGAACGGCTGGAAGGTGGTGGGGGTGTTGTACGCCGACGGTGTCTTGGATGCTCCCTTTGACTTGCACGGCAAGGAGCCGGTGGCGGATTGGTATACCCGCGGGCAAGGCTATTGCCCGCGTGACCACCGCTACTTCATCTGGCACGAGTCGGTGGAGCCTGCCCAGCGCGATGAAAACTGGGCCGTGCGTGCCGGCTTGGCGGCGCAGGGCTACCGGCTCTTCGGCGAGGCGCTGGTCAATGGGCAGCCGCGGCTTGCCATCTATACGCTGGACGAGCCGCCCCCCATCCCTTGGCGCTTTCCGGTGGAGGAGTATGTCGCTCGCTTTGATCGCGATCTCTCCGGCCCTGTCTTCGAGACCAACGGCCCGGTGGGCAAGCCGCAGCCCGCGACCGCAGTGGATTTCCGCTTCGGCGAGCACATCCGCCTGGTGGGCTATACACTGCGCGGTCAAGACAATGTGCCCGGCGGTACTGTAGCACTGACGCTCTACTGGCAAGCAACCGCGCCTGTACCGTTTCCCTATCGTGTCACTACCCAGGTGATTGACCGCAGTGACGCTTACAAGGCGGGGCAGCAAGACGGCGAGCCGGGCTGCAATCTTTTCCCCACGTCCACTTGGCAGCCCGGGAATGTCATCGTGGATCGCTATACCATCCGCCTGGCAGACGATGCGCGCCCGGGGACTTATACGCTGCTCATCGGCCTATACGACCCGGACGGTGATGTGGAACGCCCGGAGGTCTTCACTGCCGACGGTATGTCCCTGGGCGACGCGTTGGGATTGGATGAAGTACGGATTCGAGAACCATGAGAGCAGCAGTCGCACGCTGGGGTCCGGTGGTGGTCTTGCTTGTCGCGCTCTGGTTGCCGCGCGGCTTGACGCTGGACCGTTTCGTCACCGCGGATGAGCATGCCTGGCTGGCGCGCAGCGGAAATTTCTTTTGGGCATTGGCCCACGGTGATTGGGCCGCAACTTTCCAGCGCCATCATCCCGGTGTGACCGTGACTTGGGCCGGGCTGGTGGGCTATCTCTTCACCGACCCCGGCTATGCCGCAGCCGCGCCCGGTCAATTCGGCTGGCTGACCGAGGAGGTGGAGCCGTTCTTGCGCAGCCGCGGGCATGACCCGGTAGACGTATTGGCTGCGGGCCGCGGCGCCGCGGTCGTGGCG
>CAKZVN010000200.1 GCA_937922105.1 uncultured Litorilinea sp. | reverse complement strand
CGTCCTGGGCCGGTGGGGGCATCCCACGAGTTTGGTGAAGTTGAACCCTACCCTAGCCTTCCTCCCCCAACCTGGAAGGGGAGGGAGTGTTCCGCCGACCAAGGATTGGGGAGGCACCCGGTCGGTGAAAAGATGAACCTGGGTGGTCAATTTGACTTGGGCGCGACCTTACCGGTAAACTAGAGAGGAACGGCGCAGTTCGGCGATTGGCCGCGCATGCGGCATGGAGCCGCCGCAATGAGGACGGCTGCTGTTGTGGGCAGACCTGACAGGGTAGTCGGTCATCGCGCCAAGTCCGACCAACGTTCCCACCGGGTTCGGGTGAAGCCTCTGAAGTTCCGACTCCATCTGTGATTCGGCAGAGGTTTTTTTTATGGCATCAAGAATGGCGTCATCCGGCAATACACCGGTGCGCCGTTCCACCAAGCACCAATTTCAACTTTCACCAACGCGGGCCGCCAGCGTCGCATTGTTAGACGGCGCGGCCCGCCCACCAAAATCGTGCGCGAAAAGGAGGATTTACCTTGTTACAGGGTACTGCATCAGTCATTTTCGCTCTTGTGCTGGGCCTCGTCGGCGTCGGCTTCGTCGTCTGGAAGCTGCGCCAGGTGTTAGCCGAAGACACCGGCAACGACACCATGCGCTCCATCGCCGCTGCCATCCAAGAAGGCGCGGCTGCTTTCCTCAATCGTGAGTATTCTATTCTCTCCATCTTCGTCGTCGTCGTCGCCCTGGTCATTGCCATCTTCCTGAAATGGCAAGTCGCGGTCGCCTTCCTGGCGGGCGCGTTGACCTCCGGCGCCGCGGGCTATCTGGGTATGTGGACGGCGGTGCGCGCCAACGTCCGCACCACCGCTGCGGCTCAACGCAGCCTCAACGACGGCTTGCGTGTGGCTTTCAGCAGCGGTTCGGTCATGGGCATGGCGGTGGTGAGCTTCAGCATCATCGGCCTTACCATTCTCTATCTGGTCTTCGACAGCGCCGACCTTCCCAAAACCCAACTGATTGAATACATCACCGGCTTCGGCTTCGGCGCCAGCAGCATTGCGCTCTTTGCCCGCGTGGGCGGCGGCATCTACACCAAAGCCGCCGATGTAGGCGCGGACCTGGTGGGCAAGGTGGAGCAAGGCATCCCCGAGGACGACCCGCGCAACCCCGCGGTCATCGCCGACAACGTCGGCGACAACGTGGGTGACGTAGCGGGCATGGGCGCCGACCTCTTCGAGAGCTACAGCGGCTCCATCGTCGCCACCGCCGCGTTGGGCGCGGTCTTGGCTGTCACCGACCCGAGCTACACTGCCTTTATCGGCTTGCCCTTCCTGGTTGCGGGCGTGGGTATCATTGCCGCGTTGATTGGCACCTTCCTGGTCAAGACCGAGGAAAACGCCACCCAAGAAGACCTACTGGCGACCTTGCGCCGCGCGGTCTGGGGGTCGTCGGTGCTGGTATTGATCCTGACCGCCATCATCGTGCCGCTGGCGGGCGTCAACTTCATGTACTGGGTCGTAATTTTGGTCGGCTTGATCGCAGGCAACGGCATCGCCTACTTCACCGAATACTTCACCTCCTATTCGGAGAACCCGACCAAGAGCATTGCCAAAACCGCCGAGACCGGCGCCGCCACCTTGATCATCCAGGGCCTGGCGGTGGGCATGATGAGCACGGTCGCGCCTGTGCTCATTGTCGCCGCAGCCATTTTGCTTTCGGTCTGGATGGGTCTGAGCGCGTCGGGCGGCAACTTGACTGCCGGTCTCTATGCCGTGGCGCTGGCGGCGGTGGGTATGCTCAGCACGCTGGGCGTTACCCTGGCTAGCGACGCCTATGGCCCTGTCTCCGACAATGCCGGTGGGATCGCCGAAATGAGCGACCTGCCCGACGAGGTACGCACGCGCACCGATGCGCTGGACAGCTTGGGCAACACCACCGCAGCCACCGGCAAGGGCTTTGCCATCGGCTCCGCGGTGTTGACTGCGTTGGCGCTCATGGCGGCCTATGTGGAAGTCGTCAAGGTCAACAACCCGGACGCACGCACCCTCGACTTGCTCGACCCGGTGATGCTCCCCGGCATTCTCATTGGCGCGGTGCTGCCCTTCCTCTTCTCCGCATTGACCATGACCGCGGTGGGCAAGGCTGCCTACAACATCGTGTTGGAAGTGCGCCGCCAATTCCGCGAAATCCCCGGTCTCATGGAAGGCACCGGACGCCCCGACTACAAGACCTGCGTCGCCATCAGCACCCAGGGTGCGCTGCGCGAGATGATCGTCCCCGGCAGCTTAGCCGTGGTCGTGCCGCTGCTGGTGGGCTATATCCTGGGCGCCGAGGCACTCGCCGGTATGCTGGTGGGCGCGATTGTCTCCGGCTTTACCCTGGCTGTCATGATGGCAAACTCCGGCGGTGCATGGGACAACGCCAAGAAGTGGATTGAAACCGGACAATTGGGCGGGAAGGGGTCCGATGCCCACAAAGCCGCTGTGGTGGGCGACACCGTGGGCGACCCCTTCAAGGACACCAGCGGCCCGTCGCTCAACATCTTGATCAAGCTCATGAGCATCGTGAGCCTCGTCTTCGCCGCCACCTTCGGGTCGGGTCTCTTCAACTAACTCAACGACGTACCTGACACCTTCCCGGAAGCTCATCACTTCCGGGAAGGTGTCGTCGTAGTCACCTTATTCATGGGAGAGAGAGGACCATGACCTCTGCTCTCCCGTTTTGATTGGCAGCGCCCACAGCCGATTGCGTTGTTGACTTGACAAGCGCTTCCGACATGCCTATACTCGGTACTATACGAAATACTTCTCCCACCGGGAAAGCAAAGGGCCATGGACGAGTCACGCCAAGAGACGCCACCCCCACCGCCCCAACCGGCGCTCCCCGACACCACCGACGATCTCCCGCCCCCCCTGCGCGCCGACAGCCGCCTGGATGAGGCGATTGCCGCGTTCGACGAATTCATGCTTCGCAAAGGCTTCAGCGACAACACCATCAAAGCCTTTCGCAACGACCTCAAGATCGTCGCCGGTTACTTGGGACCAGACAGCAAACTCCATCGGATTCGCACCAGCGACCTGGAGCACTTTCTCAACTGGATGCAATTTGAGCGCGGGCGCTCGTGCAGCGCCAAGACCCTGGCGCGCCGCATCACCACCCTCAAGGTCTTTTTCGGCTGGCTGCATGGCATCGGCGTGCTGGGCACCGACCCCGCCGAGCCGGTGATCCAACAGCCGGCGCGCACTCCGCTGCCCATCATCCTGCGCGAGGAGGAAGTACGTCGCCTTCTCAACGCCGCACAAGACTACCTCTTCGACACCAAAGCCCCGGACGCACGCCCCTATCTCTTGGTCAGCCTGCTGTTACAGACCGGCATCAAGAAAGCCGAATGCGCGCGCCTTCTCTTGGCGGACCTGCCCCAGTCCGAAGATGACTCCATGAGCATCACCGTGCGCTACCCGGACGAGCGCCACGCGCACAAGAATCGCCGCTTACCACTGTCGCCCACCCTGCTGCCCATCCTGCGCCAATACCGCGCCCAATATCGTCCCGAAACCTACCTCTTCGAGTGTACCCCGCGCAACTTGGAATATGTGCTGGACGAAGTCGGTACACGCGCGCGCATCCGCTCGACCCAAGTCGGTTTCGAGACGCTGCGCTGGACCTGCGCAGTGCGCGATTTCCGCAACGGGATGCCCGAAGAACAATTGCGCGAAAAGATGGGGCTGAGCAAAATTTCGTGGCGCGAGACACGCGACAAAATCCTGCGTCTGACCGGGCAAAGCGCCGGCTAATCGCCAAACCCATGCGCCGATCCATCCTGGAAGCCGGGCGCTTCCAGGATGCTGAACCACCGGGGGAACAAGCGCGGTTCAAGTTGCCTGTCGTCAGTTGCCCAAGTTGGGAATCGCCGGCAGGAGCGCGCGGAACGTGCTCTGGAAGCGGACAGTCGTCGCCAAATAATCCCCGCTCCACCCGCCGATAAAATAAACGTTGCCGCTGTCGGTGGTGACGGCAACATGCCGCCATTGTCCACGCATGGGTGAAGGCACGGTCACCCAAGTTCCCGCCGCCTGGTCCAGTCGCTCGTGGTAATTCACCGCCTGCGTCCATCCCCCGCCCACCGCCAACAGGGAGACACCGTCATGCACAACATGATGACCGCTGCGCGGGATGGACAAGTCGGGCAGCCGTCGCCATTGCCGACTCGCGTGATCCAGCGCCAGCACTTGGGCAACCTCGCGCCGCCCATTATAGCCGCCCGCCACCACCAGTTCCCCATCCAGCACCGCCACACCCATGAAGACCAAGCCTTCCGGCAACGTCGCCACCGGCTGCCATGCATCCACGGGGACTGCCCCCGCACCTAACCGGTGCACCGGAAGCGCAAAGACACCGTCCGCCGGCGCTGCGCCATCCCAGCCGCCCACCAGATAGAGCATCTCGCCCAGCAGCACCGCCCCCGCCCCCGCGCGCGGCCCCGGCAACTCGCCTGCGTAGCTCCACGTCTGTCGGGCCGGGTCAAAGCGCAGCAGGTCGGCATAGAGACGCGGCGGACCTGCCGAGTCCACATCGAGGACACTACCGCCCAACACCAAGAGTGCGCCGTTGTGCGCGACAACCGCTGCATTGGCGCGCGGGGCAGGGAGCGGCGGCGCCGCGCGCCAGCGGTCCGCCGCCACGTCATAGACACTGAAATCCGCCAGCGTATGTCCGTTCGCGTCCTCACCGCCCACCACATAGATGGTCGCGCCGATCTGAGCTGCCGCCGCGCGGCTGCGGGCGCGGGGCAGCGGAGCCAGCGGCGTCCAGCGCGCCAAGCTCTCGATCACCGGCGGGCCGAGCACAGGCTGGGCGCTGTCGCTGAGCAACGGCAACGCGGCCTTGGGCGGCGGCACGCGCCAAAGCAACAGCAGCCCCACGAGACAAAGCAGCGCAGTCACGCCCACCAGCGCCCATTGCCAGACGCGCGGCACTCCCTGCAGGTCTTCCAGGGGCGGAAGGGGCTGTTCGACCACTGGCGCAGGTTCGGCAACCACCGGCTCGATGCGCGGCGCGGGGTCTATCTCGACGCCGGGTAGCGTCACCCAGCCGCGTTGGAGCAGCACTGCGCCGGCTTCCGTGCGGCTGCTCACCTGGAGCTTCTCGAAGATGTTGCGCAGATGAACTTTGACCGTATGCGGGCTGATCACCAAGATGCGCGCGATCTCGCTGTTGCTGGCGCCGGTGACCAGCAGCCGCGCCACTTCCGTCTCGCGCTCGCTCAGCGGGCTGCGCGCGTGCGAGTGCACTATTTCATCTTGTTCATCTTGCCCGGCGGCGCGGCTATCCGCCAACGCCGTCTGCCGGGAAATCGAGTCGTTCATAGCCGGTTCACTTGCTCACCACGGGGTCGCGCAGATCGCGCGCCGGGCACAAACCACCCGCAGCGCAGACACCCCTGTCATTATTCCACACAACCCCAGCCCGATCAAAGGTCATCGGCCCGACCGGGTCCCCACTAAATGGTTTGATCGCCAAATAGCTAAGAAAGTCATGCTGAGCGCAGCGCAGTATCCCCGTCGCGCGGTGAACCTAACCGGGATGCTTCACTGCATGGGCGCAACGCCCGCCTGCGGCGAACAGCATGACGTAGCGCCTGCAAAGGCTCCCAACCGGCGACAGACCGAGCGTCACGGAATGCTTCACTGCGTTCGGCCTAGCTGCCCGGCTCCGGCAGCGCGTGACAAAGCGCGCCCCACTCGTCTAGACCAAGCGTCTCGGCGCGGCGCGCCGGGTCAATCCCCGCCGCCCGCAGAGCCGCAATCACCGTCGCCTTAGACAACCCTAACCCCGCCGCCAAGCTGTTGCCCAACTGCTTGCGCTTTTGGCCGAACCCGGCGCGCACCACGCGGAAAAAGCGCGCTGCGGGCACATCCACCGCAGGCGTCGGACGCGTCTCCAGCCGCAAGACTGCGCTGTCCACCTGGGGTCGGGGATAGAACGCGCCCGCGGGAACTTGATGGACCATGCGTGGGATGGCGTAATAGTGCACACTCACCGCCAACAACGAGAGGTCGCCGGGCTGCGCGCAGATGCGCTGGGCGACCTCTTTTTGGACCATGACCACCGCCAAGCGGGGCGAGGGCGTCGCCTCTAGTAGCTTCCGCAGCACCGCGCTGGTGATGTAATAGGGCAAATTGGCAACGACCTTGTACTCGGCTGTCCCCACTGGCAACAGCGCCGGCGGGTCCACAGCCAAGATGTCGGCGTGAACAATCCGCACATGGGGCGCGGCGGCAAAGTGTGCGCGCAGGAGGTCAATCAGCCGGTCGTCCAGCTCCACCGCCACCACTGCGCCCGCCTGCGCAGCTAGGCGCGCAGTCAACGTACCGGGACCGGGGCCGATCTCCAGCACCGTGTCGCTGGCAGTCAACTCCGCTGCAGCCACAATGCGATCTAGGTGGGTGGCGTCAATCAGGAAATTTTGACCGAGGGAGCGCTTGGGGTCAATGCCCAGGCGCCGGAGCCACTGCATCACGTCGCCGGGCGCGCTCCCCGGTGTCGCCGTCGTCACCGCGTCGCAGCCTACTCGTCGTCCAGGCTCAACACCGACATGAACGCCTCTTGGGGAATCTCCACGCTGCCCACCATCTTCATGCGCTTCTTGCCCTCTTTCTGCTTTTCCAGCAGTTTACGCTTGCGCGTAATGTCACCACCGTAACATTTGGCGAGCACATCCTTGCGCATAGCTTGGACATTGGCGCGGCTGATGATCTTGTTGCCCACCGCAGCCTGGATGGGCACGGTGAACATCTGGCGCGGGATGATGTCCTTCATCTTGCTCACCAGGCGCTGCCCCTTGCGATAAGCGTCGTCGCGGTGCACGATCACGCTCAACGCATCCACCGGCTGGCTATTGACCAAGATGTCGAGCTTCACCATGTCCGAAGGGCGATACTCGTCCAGCGTATAGTCCATGCTGGCATAGCCGCGCGTGCGCGCCTTCAACTCGTTGTAAAAGTCCACGATCAACTCCGAAAGGGGGACTTTACAGGCGATCTCGACGCGTTTGGTATCCAGCCAGCTCTGGTTGTTGAGTTCCCCGCGGCGCTTGGTGATCAAGTCCATCACTGCGCCGATATACTCGGCAGGCGTGAAGATGCGCAGGTCACACCACGGTTCCTCGATATGCTCGATGAGGGTGGGGTCGGGCAACTCCGCCGGGCTGTCAATCAGCACCACCTCGCCATTGGTCTTCACCACGCGATATTCCACCGACGGCGCAGTGAAGATGATCTCCAGGTCGTACTCGCGCTCCAGACGCTCCTGGATGATCTCCATATGGAAGAGACCGAGAAAACCCAAACGGAAGCCGAAGCCCAGGGCCTGGCTTGTCTCCGGGGTGTAGACCAACGACGCGTCGTTGAGTTGCAGTTTCTCCAGCGCATCACGCAGTTCGCCGTAATCATCCGGGCTGGAGGGGTAGACCCCGGCAAAGACCATAGGTTTCATGGGTTGATAGCCGGGCAAACGCTCCGTCGCCGGTCGGGCAGCCAGGGTGATGGTATCGCCCACGTCCAGGTCTTGCACGCTCTTGAGACCGGTGGCGATATAGCCCACCTCACCCGCGGAGAGTTGCGCCGTGGGCAAGAGCGCAGGGGTCAACACACCGATCTCCAGCGGCTCCATGGTTTTGCCGGAGACCATCGCCAGCAGCTGCTCGCGCGCCTTGATCACGCCGTCCACCACCCGCACATACGCGATCACCCCACGATAGGCGTCATAGTAGCAATCGAAGACCAACGCGCGCAGGGGTGCGTCCGGGTCGCCGGAGGGCGGCGGGACTTGCTCGATGACTTGGCGCAGCACCTCCTCCACGTTGATCCCGGCTTTGGCACTGATGCGCGGGATGTCCTCCGCCGCCACGCCCAGCAGCCCCTCGATCTCCTCGGCGACATCGTCGGGCATGGCTGCGGGCAGGTCCACCTTGTTGATCACCGGTACGATGGTCAAGTCCTGCTCCAACGCGGCAAAGAGATGGGCCATGGTCTGCGCCTGGATGCCCTGGGACGCATCCACCACCAACACGGCCCCTTCGCACGCCTGCAACGCGCGGCTCACCTCGTAGGAGAAATCCACATGGCCCGGCGTATCAATCAAGTTGATCTCATACTCCTGGCCTTCATAGCGATAGATCATACGCACCGCGCTGGCTTTAATGGTGACGCCCTTCTCTCGCTCCAGTTCCATGGAGTCCAGGAGTTGCTCACGCATCTCGCGATCGGTGACGGTCCCGGTCATCTGCAACAGACGGTCGGCCAAGGTGCTCTTGCCGTGGTCAATGTGGGCGATGATCGAGATATTGCGAATATGGTCCAAGTTCATGATCGCTGGTCGGTTCCCGGCGCCGCGCGCCGACATATGGTCTTCAACATACGCCAGAGGGTACAACCGTCCGGGAAACTGCGGGCCTCCCGGCTGGTGACTTACACCACGCTGCCCACGCGCGCCGCAAAGTACTCCACCGTGCGCGCCAGCCCTTCGGCTAAGCCGACCCGCGGCTCCCAGCCCAAGATGCGCTTGGCCTTGCTGATGTCGGGCCGACGCTGCTTGGGGTCGTCTTTGGGCAGCGGCTCATAACGAATGCCCGCCCGGTTGCCGGTAAGGGCATTGATGCGTTCGGCAAACTCGGCGATGGTGATCTCCGCCGGGTTACCGATGTTCACCGGCTCCACCTCGTCGCTGAGCAAGAGGCGATAGATGCCTTCAATCAGATCATCCACGTAACAGAAACTGCGCGTCTGGCTGCCGTCTCCATAGACGGTCAACGGCTCGCCACGCAGGGCCTGCTTCATGAAGTTCGGCACTACGCGGCCGTCGTTCAAGCGCATACGCGGGCCATAGGTATTGAAGATCCGCACAATGCGCGTATCCACGCCGTGGGCACGATGATAGGCCATGGTCATGGCTTCGGCAAAGCGCTTGGCTTCGTCATAGACCCCGCGCGGGCCGATGGGGTTCACGTGTCCCCAGTAGTCCTCGGTCTGCGGGTGGACCAGCGGGTCGCCATAAACTTCGCTGGTACTTGCCAACAAAAAGCGCGCACCCTTTGCCAGCGCCAAACCCAACGCATTGTGTGTGCCCAGGCTCCCCACCTTCAACGTCTGGATGGGTAACTCCAAATAATCCACCGGGCTGGCAGGGCTGGCAAAGTGCAAAATGGCATCCAGCGGGCCTTTGATGTATATATAATTGGTGACATTGTGATGGATGTAAAGAAAGCGCCGGTTGCCCGCCAGATGGGCGATATTGTCGGTAGAACCGGTGATCAGGTTGTCCATGGCTACGACTTCGTGCCCTTCCGCCAGGAGCCGGTCCACCAGATGGCTCCCCAAAAAACCGGCGCCCCCCGTCACCAGGATACGCATCGTGCTTCTTCGTCCTTTCCCCGTAACCCTTGCCGGGTAGTTACCGGGAGCGCGACAGCAAGGGACTCCGCGCCGTCGCCGCAACCGGCATGAAAGCAGGTTTGCTCCATGTACCCAACCTTGCCCTTTGGTCCGCTTTCCTTGCCGACCGGGCCGATCCTCGCCATCTTCGCCGTGGTGCTCGCTCTGGATGTCGCCGGGCGCTACGCCAGGCGTTTGTCCGTCCACCCCGACGATGTCTGGAACACCGGGCTGATCGGCTTAGCCGCAGGCTTGATTGTAGCCCGACTCTGGAATGTTTTCCAGTTTTGGCACATCTATGCCGGCGAACCCATGCTCATCTTCAGCCTGCGTCCCGGCGGTTTTGCCTTCGGCCCCGGCGTTGTCGCAGCCGTTGTAGGCGGCTATCTCTATCTGTTGCGTCGCGCCCTGGACCCAGCCAAACTCCTGGCAGCCTTGACCGTGGGCGCAGCCGCAGGGTCCATCCTTTTGGGCGTCTCCGGCTATGCCACCGGCACGGTCTTGGGCAGCTTGAGCGACGCGCCGTGGGCCTTGCCCTATTTCGGCGAAGCGCGCCATCCCGTGGGCCTCTATCGCAGCCTGGGCGGCGCGCTCCTGATGTTGGTGCTCTGGTGGGGCGGTGACCTCGCCCGCCCGGCGCGCACTGTGCTGATGGGCGTCCTGGGCTATAGCCTGCTGCGCCTGGTCACCGACGCCTACTTAGAAGGCGGCGAGTTGGTGCAAGGGCTGCGCGTTTCGCAGATGGTCGCCCTGGGCGTCGCGCTGGTCGCCACTTTCCTCCTCGCCCGCACCGTGCCGCACACCCACAGCGCGCCCGCGACCACATCCTCACCCGAACGGACCTGACCAATGCCCTTGAGTTGGAATGAAATCCGCAGTCGCGCGGCTCATGCCAACGCCTGCACCACCAGCGCCACGCCGCGCCCGACGCGCACCGTGGCGGGCGACTCGCACACCTCGTTGCTGATCGCGCGCGTGCTGCCCAAAAAGAGCGTCGCCTCCTCCAGCGGGTAGAGCAGCCCGCGATAGGTTACCCCGCTGACGCGGCGGCTCAAAGGCAACAAACTCACCGTGCTGCCCGGCGGCGCGTCCAGCGTCAACGTCTCGCCCCCGCGCACCACCTCCGCGATCTCATGCCCCACCAGCACGCGCAGCCGCGCGGGCCACGGTCGCCGCGCCAAGAGCAAGATATTCGCCAGCGACTGGTCCAAGCGGCTGCCCAGCGCGCCCACCATCACAATATCGTGCGCGCCGTCGCGCAGCGCGCGCTCCAGCGCCAGTTCCAGGTCGGTCTTGTCCTTGCTGACGGGGTGGCGCTCGATTGCCACGCCCTGCGCCACCAGCGCAGCCACAATGTCCGCGTCCAGGCTGTCCAGGTCGCCCACCACCACATGGGGCACGCGGCCCAGCGCCAGACAGTGGCGTGCGCCGCCGTCCGCCGCCACCAAATAGTCATCCTCCAGCAAAAGGTCGCGTACGCGCGCCCAATCGGAGATGTCGCCGTTGACAAAGAGAATCGCGCGCATGGCGCCTCAATCTAGGGTCGCGCGACCGCAGCCGGTCAACGCATAGCTTGGAAAGCAAAAATTCCCAACATCAGAAACGCAATCAACGTCTTGACCACGGTTGCGCTCAAAACGCCCACCAAATAACCGCGCACCGCGGTGGTCGCGGCCTCGGCGCTGCCCTTGCGCCAATACTCCACGCCCCACATCCCCGCCACCGCGCCCACCAGCGCGCCCAGCAACGTGCCCAAGACGGGGATAAAACTCAACACCAGCGCGCCCACCACGCCGCCCACAATTGCGCCGAGGATGGCATACCAGCTGGCCCCGGCGCGACGGCTGACCACCGTGCTGAGCAGGATGTCCGCCCCCCAGGCCAGCGCGGCCAGCATCCCCACCACGCCCACCGGTCCCCAGCCCACGCGGTAAAAGCCGTCGGCCCACGCCCACACCAGCGCGCCCAGCCAGATCAGGATCGGCCCCGGTAAGACCGGCGCCACCGTCCCCACCAACCCCAAACCCATCAACACATAGGCGACGATCATCCACATCGTCGTCGCCGATAGACCCACCATGCGACTCCTCCCTCATTGCTCATGCGCGCACGACTGCCGTACCGTCCACTACGTCTAAAGGGAGAATCGGGTCGCGGGCAAAGAGCGGCGCCACCTCCAGCCCCAGCCGGGCATAGAGGCCGGGCGGCACACCGATATCCGCGACATAGAGCGCGCCGCACGCGCTACGCGCCGGCTCCAGCAGCAGCCCCTGCTTGGGCAGCGCCAGCATGAGCGTAGCCGCGGCCGTCATGTGCGGGGTGTAGCAGCGCCCGCCGTCGCTGTCCACGCCGCTGGGCACCTCCAGACTGAGGATGGGCGCGACGCTACTGTTGGCGAGTTGGATCAGGTCGCGCGCCTTGCCGCGCGGGTCCCCGCGCAGACCTGGACCGATCACTGCGTCGATGAGCAGGTCCGCGGGAGGTAGCTCCCAGCCCTCCTCGGCCCAAGCCAACGGCGCGCCCATAGCCTGCAAGATCGCCAGTTGCCGCGCGGGCGCGCCTTCATACGCCTCCGGCGCATAGGAGCAGACCACCTGCACCCACGCCCCCCAGTTGAGCAAGTGGCGCGCGGCTGCCAGCCCGCTGCCGCCGTTGTTGCCGCGCCCAGCCAACACCACAATGGGCCGGTCCGGCAGATCGCCGTCCAACAGGTGTTTGGCCAAAAGCGCCAGGCTGCGCCCGGCGTGTTCCATCATACACGCCAGGTCAATGCCCAACTCGGTTGTCATCAGGCGCTCGACCTCGCGCATCTGTACGCTGGTCAAGGACGCCATCGCCTGCTCGTTCATCCATGCCCCGCTTCTTGCCGGAACAGCGTAGCCCGCGTGGGGCGATTATACTACGCGCGCCGCGGATACTGCGGATCGCAGCCCGCGTGGTATCCTATATGGAGTAGCTGCGACGCGGTCGCGCGTGCCCCTCGTGTCGCCGGCTGCCGTACAACCCGCGCCCGGAGGTTTGCCCCATGACCCATGTCACCATCGTCGGCGACCGTTTTTACCTTGACGGCGTGCCTACCTATGCCGGCAGAACCTATCAAGGTATGCCCATCGAAGGGCTACTCCTCAACAGCCGCATGGTGCAGGCGACCTTTGACGACGACAATCCCATCACCCGCCCGCGCTGGGTCTACCCCGACACCGGCGTGTGGGACCCGGAACGCAACGTGCGCGAATTTCTGGACGCGCTCCCCACCTATCGCGACCACGGCGTCTTGGCCCTCACCGTCAACTTCCAGGGCGGTAGCCCCGAAGGCTACAGCAAGGCGCAGCCCTGGGAGAACAACGCTTTCACACCCACCGGCGCGCTCAAACCCACCTATTTGGATCGCATGCAACGCGTGCTGGACCGCATGGACGCGCTGGGTATGGTCGCCATCCTGGGCATCTTCTACTTTGGTCAGGACGAGCGCCTGCGCAACGAGGCCGCGGTCGTCACCGCAGTGGAGAATGTGGTGCGCTGGGTGCTGCGCCGGGGCTATCGCCATGTGCTCATCGAGATCGCCAACGAATGTGATTTGCCCGCCTATGAGCACGCCATCCTGCAACCGCCGCGCATCTCCGAGTTGATCGCGCACGCGCAAAGCCTGCACGACGGCGGGCGGCGGCTCTATGTGGGCACGAGCTTTCGCGGGCGCGCCATCCCCACGCCCAATGTGGTGCGCGCCTCGGACTTCCTGTTGCTCCACGGCAACGGCGTCAACGACCCCGCGCAGATTCGCGACATGGTGCGGCGCACGCGCGCCCTGCCCGGCTATCGCCCCATGCCCATCCTCTTCAACGAGGACGACCACTTCGACTTCGACCAGCCGGACAATAACTTCCTCGCCGCGCTGTCGGAATACGCGTCGTGGGGCTATTTCGACCCCGGTGAAAGCAACTACCGGGACGGCTTCCAGTCCGTCCCGGTCAACTGGGGGCTATCCACCGAACGCAAGCGCGCCTTCTTCCGGCTCGCCGCGCAGATCAGCGGTTACGGGCGATAGAGGACGCTGCGATTATAGGGCAGGATCAGGAGTTCAGGCGCGTCCGCGGGGAACGCCGCCACCCACGCCTGCGGGTCGTAGTTGCGCTTGACAAAGCACTGGTAATGCGCGGGCACCGCAGTCTGCACGCCGGTGGCGCGCACCATCTTCACCGAACCGGCAAAGAAGGGAAATTCGCCTTCGTCCGGGTGGGTGGTGAAGAAGCCGATGTGGGGACGCCGCACGGCAATGGGACCGGTCAACTCCGGGTAGTCGGCAAAAGTGTTGATGGGGTCGCCCGACACATAAGCGCGCAGGCCGCCCAGCTCCACCACAAAGCCGAAGTGTTGCACATCGGGCGGCTTGATGCCGTCGGCAGGTGCGCCTGCGGGCGGCTTGGCATAGACCACATGCACGACCGCGCCGTCCAGGTCATACGTCTCGCCCGCGGCGACCGTGATCAGCTTATCGGCGCTGATCCCCGCCGCCGCCAAGTTCTCGGTGCTTTCCACCGGCCCGGCAAAGCGGCAATGGCTAAAGCTGTGATGGATGCGCAGACAGGATTCGGGCCAAGTGTGGTCGCGGTGGTTGTGGGTCAAGAGCACCAGGTCG
>CAKZVN010000199.1 GCA_937922105.1 uncultured Litorilinea sp. | reverse complement strand
CGACCAGGTCTGTGTGGTTGAGCACGGACGAATCGAGAGACGCAGTGCACTTGTTTGACTGGCTTCAGCAATTGACGGAACTCCTCCGCAGTGGGACCGGCTCCGATCTGGGGATGTGGTCCTATGGAGTGCTTATGCTGCTGGTGGCGATTGAGGGACCGTTGAGCACGTTGATCGGCGCGGCGGCAGCAGCAGCGGGGTTTATGGACATCCGTTTGGTCCTTGTGGCGACGGTGGTGGGGAACGTGGGCGGCGACGTGGTGTGGTATCTGGTGGGGCGCATGGGGTGGAACGATCATTTACTGCGCTATGGGGGGTGGTTGGGGTTGCGCCCCCATCATCTGGCGCGGCTGGAGCGTGCCATGCAAGCGCACGCCATCAAGTTGATTCTCCTGTCGAAGGTTGCCTACGGGTTGATTGTACCGACGTTGGTTGCCGCGGGGATGGCGCGTGTGCCCTGGCGGCGCTGGTTTCCGGTGGTCTTCGTAACGGAGACAGCGTGGTCGTTTTTGCTGGTATGGGTCGGTTTTCACGCTACATGGATGATTGCAGAGTTTGAGCGCGGGCTACACGTCGTGGGGTTGGTGGTGCTGGCGGCGGTGATTCTGGGGGTGATGCTGCTCATGCGCCGCCGCGTGCGCGAGCAATCGAAGGAACTGGACCCGTTGCGTCGTGTGTTGCTGTTGGAGGAGGACCCGCTGCCGCCGCTGAATGGTGTGGTCAAGCTGAATGGGGAACCGGGCAGAGCGATTGCCCCGCTGCCGGTGGTTGTCCAACTGGAACAAGGCGAGCCATCGCACGTGGAACAAGCGCCGGAGCAGGCGGCAGAGCTAAAGGCGGAACCGGTGGAACAGGTGGACGAGCCGGAGCGTCCTATCGTGTCTTGAGACGCTACGCGGGTGGGCGCGCGGCAGTGCCGGTGGGGGGGATATCGGTCAAGGGACCGGCTGCGTGGCGAATCCCGCGACGGCGCAAGTAGGTGAGCGCCAGGTCCAATACATCGTCCGGGGTGAGGTTGGAGGTGTCAATGCGCAGGTCGGCGTGCTCCCAGGCATGGGCGAGGCGCTGTGCTTCGTCGCGCCGGGCGGCTGCCGTCCAAGTTACATCGGGACGGCGGGCGCGCTGTGCGGCTGGGCTAGCGTTGAGGTAGATGAGCAGCGCAGGCGGGTCGAATTGGCGCCAGAGGTCGGGGATGTTGCTGTGTTCTTGGCTGACGGGCCGTGCATGGTAACCCGCGCGCCGCAGGCCGCGTACCAGGGTAGACTTGCCGCTCCCGCTGACGCCGACAACTTTGATCAGCGGCAGGTCGCCGGGTTCGATGGGTATAGGGTCGGGCGGTGGGTCTGGTTGGCGACGACGGCGGCGCGGCATGGTCAGATGGGGAAGCGCATGGTCAGGCGGCGCACGTTGTCGTCCGCCGTGGCAGCGACCAGTTTGAGCACCAGGACGGTGGCGTCATCGCGCGGGCGACCGTGGTCCAGGCGCAAGGCCTCGGCGAGGATGGCGTCGGCGAGAGTGGCGGCGGGGGTCTCGCCTGTGGTATCCAGCGCGGTGAGTAGGCCGGGTAAGTCAATGGTGGTCCCGCTCAGGCTGCCCGCGCTCCAGATGCCGTCGGTGAAGACGACCAGCGTGAGCGCAGACTGGAGCGTGCGCTCGGTGATGGCGGGCTTGGTGTTGCGGTGGATGCCCACAGCTTCCACAGGATCGTCCAACCAGAAAAAGTCCGGACCGGTGCGCAGGAGAATGGGGCAACGCGCGTTGCGGCTGATGACCAACGTCTGGCTGACCAAGTCAACGCTGACGATGAATAGCTCGGCGCTGACCTTGCCGCCGCGCAAGGTGAGCAAGTAGTCGTGGGTGGCGCGCGCAACCGCACCGTCGCGGATGCCCTCCGCCAATAGGCTGATGGCTTTCCGCACCACCAGATTGCTGATGAGTTTGGCGCTGCGCCCGCTGCGTTGACCGTCGGCGACTACGATGCTGATGCCGCCGTGGGGGCGTTCGACCACCTCCACGGTGTCGCCGCTCTCTTGGCTGGCATATTTGTTGACTTTGGCGACGGCTACCTGAATTTCGAGCTTGCTCATGGTGCGCTTCCGATGCTGGGACGGCGGATGGTGCGAGCGGCTCAATCAATATCTACGCCGAGCAGATCGTTGACCCCGACGCCGTAACAATCCGCCAGGAGGCGCAATTCTTCCAGGGTGAGGCGGCGGTCCTTGAATTCCACGTCGTAGAGCATTTGTTGGGACAAGCCGGTCGCCAGCTGGACTTCGGCATAGGAGAGGCCGAGGGCTGCGCGCAATTGGCGCAGCAGTTCGCTGACGCGGCTGCGCGACAGGACGCGCAGCGCGTCCCGCACGCGTTGTTGCGGATCGTCTGGCGGTGCGGCAATCGGATCAGGTGCTTGGGTGAGCCACGTGAGCGACTCACGCAGGCGCTTGAGCAGTTGCTCTTGGGATGTCAAGGGTGTGGACATAGTCGTCGTTTCCAGTGAACCGGGCATGACGAATGGATGGCGTGCGCGCTAGCCGGCTGCGGAATCGCCCTGCTGCGGCGAATTGTCCGTGCGGGCAAGGTGGACGATGGCAGTGCGGATCGCGAGGCCTTCCATGCTCTCGACCTCGAAACGTGCGCCCTTACATTCTACTATTTCACCGACCTGGGCCACATGACCGAGCATGGACATGATGAGACCGCCGACGGTTTCGGCGTCGGAGTCCTCGGCTTGGGGGAACGCCAAGTCGTAATGCTGGGTCAGCTCGTCGAGCAGGAGGTCCCCGCGCACGCGCAGCGTATGCTCGTCCAGCGCGGTGAAGGGGGGAATTTCCTCGTCGAACTCATCGTGGATTTCGCCGATAATCTCCTCGGCTAGGTCTTCCAGGGTAACCAGCCCGGCGACGCCGCCATATTCGTCCAGCACCACAGCGATTTGGACATGTTTGGCGCGGAATTGGGCCAGCATCTCATCGAGGGGGAGAGACTCGGGCACGAACTGGACGGGACGCAGCAGCCGGCGCAACTCAAATTCGCCGGCGCTCTTGACCAGGCTGCGCGCCAGGTCCTTGACGTGTAGAATGCCGACAATGTTTTCCCGGTTGCCCTCATAGACCGGGTAGCGCGAGTGGCGCTCCTCGACCACAATGTCCAGCACGGTTTGGAGATCGGCTTCCACCGGGATAGCTGCCATGCGCGGGCGGGGCGTCATAACTTGACCGACGGTGCGTTCGTGGAAGTCAATCACATTTTCCAAAAAGACCTGTTCGCGCTCGTCCAGGAGACCGCCCTCGGAGCTTTCTTCCACGATGTAGACCAGTTCTTTGCTCGAGGTCAACCGCGTATGAGCGTCCGCGAGGGGGATTCCCAGGAGCGCCAAAAGGCGGTTGCCGGCAAGGTTCAGGACAGCGGTCAGGGGGCGAAAGAGGCGCTCGGCGGTCATCATGGCAGCCGATAGCCGTACTGCGACTTCGGAGGCGGATTGAAGGGCCAACGCCTTGGGGATCATCTCGCCCAGGACGACATGCAGATAGGTGAGCAACGCCACGGCGATGACGGAGGCGATGGTGTGGGCCGCGGCGGTGCCGAACCAGCCCAAGTGCTCCAGGGGACCCTCCAGCCACCCGGCGACCGCGTGCTCACCGTACATGCCTAGGCCGAGGCTGGCGACTGTGATGCCTACCTGCGCGGTGCTGAGATAGCGGTTGATCTCCACCGGGCTGTTGAGAATGGCTTGGACAGTGAGCGCGGCCCGGTTGCCCTCCTCTGCCATTTGCGCGACGCGCGGGCGAGCCGCGCCGGCGATGGCAAATTCCGCCGCGACGAAGAAGCCGTTGACCAGGATCAAGGCGGCGATGACCACCAGCGGGATGAGAATATCCGCCATGGGTTAAATCTCCCCGGCGAGCCGACGGATGCGCTCCGCCTGCTCTGCGGTGACCGGGAAACTCACAGAGGCTACACTGTTGTTGACGACACGATCAACCCGAATGGGTAGCCCGCCGACCACGGCAATGTCACCGGCGTTCGGAATCTGACCGATGGTGCTGAAGACCAAGCCGCCGATGGTATCGGCGACGTCGGTCGGGAAATCGAAGTCGAGGGTTTCGTTGAGATCGGTGAGTTGGACATCCCCGCGCACACGCAGGCGGTTGTTGGGGCGCAGTTCGATGGGCGGGTTTTCCTGGTCGAATTCGTCTTGAAACTCGCCGATGATCTCCTCCACCAGGTCCTCAAAGGTAATCATGCCGGCGGTGCCGCCGTACTCGTCCACGACGATCGCCATGTGGACGTGGCGGCGCTGCATGGTGTCCATGACGGTTTCGACCGGCGCCGAATCGGGGACATGCAAAACCGGATGCATGAGGGTGCGAGCGCTGATGGCTGCTCCCCCGTTTGTGCCGTGCGCACGGTGTGCGTGATGGGCGATGAGAAGGTCTTTGACGTGAATCACGCCCACGATGCTGTCAATTGTCTCTTCATAAAGGGGGAGGCGCGAGTAGGGCGAGGCGGCGAGTAGGTGGAGAAGGCGGTCGCACGGCTCGTCAACGGATGCTGCCAGCATATGGGTGCGCGGGATCATGACCTTGCGCGCGGTGAGGTTCCGCAACTGAAGCGTATTGACCAGGAGTCTGCGCTCGTCGGGATCGAGGAGACCGCCGGCGCTGCTCTCTTCGACCAGGATCAGGATCTCTTCCGGCGTATGGATGCGTGCGCTTTCTGCCACAGCCGGGCGTCCCAAGAGGCGCAAAAGGAGTCGCCCACTGCCGTTAAAGAGCAGGATGAGCGGGTGGAAGAGCAGCACCGACCAGCGCATGACCGGCGCGGTGGCGAGCGCAAGACGCTCCGGGAATTGGATGCCGATATTTTTGGGCATGAGTTCGCCCAAGACGACCTGGAGCATGGTGAGGGTGAGCAAGATCACGGTGGCGGCTGCAGAGCGGGCGGCGACTTGGGTGAATTCGTCCAGCCGTGAGAAGTACGGCTCGAAGAGTTTGATGATCTGAGATTGACCGAAGAAGCCGAGGATGAGGCTGGAGAGTGTGATGCCCAACTGGCAGGCGGCGATGTAGGTGTCCAGTGCATGGGGGGACTCGGTGACGCGCAGCATGTACTGTGCGTGGGGATTGCCTTCGTCCGCAAGTTGGGCCAAGCGGGGACGGCTGGAACTGACGGTGGCGAACTCGGCCGCGACATAGACGCCGTTGACCAGGATCAGGAATATGACGACGGCAAAAATAAAAGTTATCGCGGCTAGCATCGCCGTAAGGTACGCGAGAGCAGAGAGAGTTGACGCATCAAATGGACAACCGCGATGACCGGGCGCCGCGGGATTGGGCTACTGTGCACGGATGAGCAGGGTGAGCACGGGAGAGCGTTCGCTCTTGGCGGACCCCTCGCTCACGCCCTGAAGGTGATAGACGGCTTCGTTGGACGGATCAGTGGCAGGAACTGTGACCAAAAAGCGCACGTTTCCGCGATTGCCGGGAGCCATGTTGACCAGGGTTAAGCTGGTGGTGCCGCAGACGCCATCGAACCGGCAGAGTTGGGCCGGCCAGGCGCCGGTTTCCAAGAATTGGAACGAGAGGTTGTCAATGAGATTCCCCGTGTTGGTGAGGTAGAGATCAATTTGGCAGGTTTGGCCCGGCGCGCAGTTCAATTCGGTGGTATCGGCAGCGACGGCGACGCCATAACGCACGTTGGGGGTGGGGGTGTCCGTCGGCGCGGGAGGCGTCCAGGTGGGGGTAGGCGGCGGCATTTCGGTGAAAGTCGGCGTCGGCATGGGGGTATTGGTCGGGACTACCAAATCTACTGTGGTGGTGTAGATGCGAGTTTCGCCGCCGTCCAGGATGACGGTCAGCGTGTATAGACCAGGTTCGTCGCGCAGGCATTCCTCTCTTTCGCCCTGACCGTTGACGCCGATATTGTCGTAGTAGACGGCACGCACGTTGGCGACATTCCAACTGACGGTGGTGCATTTGCCGGGAAAAAGCCAGGCGTCTTTCGCGCTGAACAGAACGATGGGGGGGCCGGCTAGCGGCACAAGCGTTGGGGTCGGGGTCGGCCCGTCGGGCATGGGGGTGCTGGTGGGGATGTCCAGCACCGGCGTAGGACGCCGTGTCGGGATGGTCAATTGCATCTCCGGCGCGCCGAGTTGCCCGGCAGGCACGGGTGGCTGGGGAGGTGCGACATTGGGCAACGGATAGACGCCCGACGATTGTCCGGCTGGGCCAAGTTGCTGACCTTGGGCTGCTTGCGCGCTGAGGTCCGGCGGGGTTGCCGTGACAGCCGGTGGATAGACAAGCGGTGCAGAAGAGACGGGCGGCGCGTCTTGTGCCGGTGCGTGTGGCGGGCTGGTTGCGGTGACGATGATGTACAGTTGCGGCTGGGGGACGGGAGGCACAGCGGCGACCGTATCTACGACACCCGGTGGTGGCGCCATGAGTTCGCGGCTGACCAACTGCCAGCCGATGTAGGCCGCGAAGAAACCGCCACATAGTAGGCTTGACATAAAAATCAAGCCGGCGCCGATCCAGCCCCATTTGTTGCGACTTTGGACGGCGGCGCGTTCGGCCTCGTCACCGGCTGCGGCGAGTTCGCGCAGGGCTAGGTCAATGTCGTCAGTAGGCGGTGGCGGCGTCGCTACGCCGGCAGCCGGCTTAACTTGGGCTGGGGGTGTGGGCGCGGCGCCGGCGCGCGCG
>CAKZVN010000198.1 GCA_937922105.1 uncultured Litorilinea sp. | reverse complement strand
ATTGAGGTCGCCTTGATTTCGGCCTATAAACGCAATTACGGCTCCATCGCCAATGTCACGTCGGAAGTGGACCGCGTGACAGGGGAGATGCGCGTCTTTGCCGAGCGCGAAGTCGTGGAGGAAGTCCTTAACCCGCGCACGGAGATCACGCTGGAAGAAGCGCGCAAGATTCAGCCCACGGCCAAACTCGGCGACGTGATCAAGGTCGAGAGCAAACCCGACAACTTCGGTCGCATCGCCGCCCAGACCGCCAAACAGGTGATCTTGCAGCGCATCCGCGAGGCCGAGCGCGACACGGTCTATGAGAACTTTGCCCATCGCGTGGGCGAGGTGATCAACACCCAAGTCCGCAGTACCGACAATGTCTCCGGCGCGGTCACCGTCATGCTGGACGACAAGCATGAGGCGTTGCTCTTGCGCGACGAGCAGATTCCCAACGAGAAACTGCGCCGCGGGGATTATGTGCGCGTCTATGTGGTGGATGTCCACAAGAGCACGCGCGGCCCGGTGATCAAATTGAGCCGCACCCACCGCAATCTCCTGCGCCGTTTGATGGAGCAAGAGATTCCTGAAGTGCGCGAGGGCACGGTGGAGATCAAAGCCATTGCCCGCGAACCGGGCGCGCGCAGCAAGGCCGCGGTCGTGGCGACCGTCCCCGGCGTGGACCCGGTGGGCAGCTGCGTGGGCATGCGCGGGCTGCGGATTCAGAACATCGTCAACGAACTGGCGGGCGAAAAAATTGACGTGGTGGAGTGGAGTCCTGACCTAGCGACCTATATCGCCAACTCTCTCAGCCCCGCCAAAGTCAACAGCGTCTTGCTGGATGAGAACAACCCCATCAAGACCGCCATCGTGGTCGTGCCCGACCGCCAACTCAGTCTAGCCATCGGCAAGGAAGGGCAAAACGCACGCCTGGCGGCTAAACTCACCGGCTGGCGCATTGATATCAAGAGCGAAAGCGAGGCCATGAAGGAAGGCATTGACCGCTTGGCTGCGGAGCAAGCGCAACGCAACCGTGCCAGCGATCTCTTCTCGGTGGTGGAACGCTTTTTGCAAGAAGACGAAAAGCCGCCTGTGGGCGAAGATTTGCTCAGCAAGGCTGCCCGCGCGCTGGAAGCGCCGCAAGAGCGGGGCGAACGCACCGATGTGCCGGAACTGCCCTCCATCGAGATGCCGGAGCTGCCCCTGGAACGCCGCGATTTCCGCGACCTTTGGCCCGTGGAGGGCTTTGAACTGCCCCCCGCCACCATCGGTGAAGCATTGGACGCCGGCACCAGGGACGAGGATGAACTGGTCGAGGGCTTGCCCGCCGGTGAGACGCCCATGCCGTGGCAACCGCTTGCCACCGAAAAGTCCGGCTCCTTTGACGAGGAGGGGATCACGCGCGTGGGCGATTTGCCCGAGGTGATCACCGCCGATATGTTGCGCGCGCGGCGCGGCAAAGGGAGCGGTTTCAGCGCCGACGATTTTGAGATTCCCGCGGAGTTGCTGGTCGGTCTCGACGAAGAGGACGAAGAGTGGGACGACTTGGACGCCAAGCGCTCCCGCGGTAAGGCCAAACCCGCAGCCGGCAAGGGGAAGGGCAAGAAGGGCGCGCAATCCGGGGCGAAGGCCAAGGCCAAAGGCAAGAAGTGGCGCCCGGACCTGGGCGACGACGATGACGATCTGTAGCCGCCGGTCTCCTGATTCCGTGCCCTGGGCGGCTCGGTGTGACCTGGAGGAATGAGGCAAGCACATGGCGCGCGCGCCGAAGGGGCCGAAACCTAAGCATGTCCCACAACGGACCTGCATCGCCTGTCGCGGTGTGGCGGGCAAGCGTAGCTTGCTGCGTTTGGTCCGCACACCCGACGGCGTAGTGGTGGACCCGACCGGCAAGTTGCCGGGACGCGGGGCCTACCTTCACCCGGACCGGCGCTGTTGGCAGGCCGTCCTGCGGGGCAACCGGCTGGAACAGGCCCTGCGCACGAATCTGAGCGACGCGAATCGCCAGGCGTTGCTGGCTTTCATGGCGACCCTGCCGGTGGATGAGGAGACCCCTGGCGCAACCGCCGTCGCACAGGCGGAGACATTGTCAGCACCGGGCGTCACGCAAGAGATTGCGTCGGCTACGGGATGAACGATTGCGGCCCGTGGCTCCCGCGTGCAGTACAATAGATGGGATGGGCGTTCCTGCGGTCGGAGACGCGGTATAGGACACGCGGGTGATTTAGGCCGGCTCGGTGCCGCAAACCAGGCGGGCCGGCAGCAGAGAATGGGTGAATGAGGCAGCACATGAGTTGGCGACCGGTTGCGCGGCATCATGGCGGCGTGTGACCTTGGTGGGTGGGGCAATGTCCCGCAACGGGATGGGGAGACTTCCCCTTCCCTGTGGAATGCGAGCGTAGCGCGCGCAAGAGACGACAAGGGTGCGCGACCCTATGTGGAGAGGATGCGCCGATGAACCGGTAGCTCCCTCCTCTGTTGGTCCCCTCGCCCCGTCTTCTCGTCTCCGCACTTGACCACCCGCTGCGTTAGGTCGTCGTTACAAACAGTTTGTGTTCTTCAGAGGGATAGACGCCGATCCGGTCGGGTAGGCGTCTCAGTCGGTCCGCGTGACCGAGCGGCGGATTGGTCCCGGCGGTGAGCGGCGCGTCGAGCCACCGGTTTGTTGCACTACGCGCGTGTGAATGAGGAGGGTTTGGAATTATGGCAACAAAAAGTAAAGGGAAGCCCCGCGGCTTTGAGTTTGATGAACCCATGATGGCGCCGCGGCAGGATACCAAAAAAGGGCAGAAGCCTTCCGGCAACGGCAAGGCCCCGGCGCGCCCGGAGAAGGCCCCCCGTGTCGAACACGCGCCAGTGGAATCGGTCATCGTGGAAGACGCCATCACGGTACGTGACTTGGCCAAGTTGATGGACCGCAGCCCCATTGATCTTATCAAAGTCTTGATGCAATACGGCATTATGGCCCCCATCACCCACAGCATTGACCACGACACCGCGGTCATTCTGGGCGAAGAGCTGGGCATTACCGTCAAATGGCCCGAGAAAGAGGCGCCGGTCGCCGAAGAGCAGGCTGCCGCTCCCGAACAACCCAAGTCCGCGCAAAGTTTTGTCCAGCGCGTGCGCAGCGCCGAGCGTGAAGACGACTTGGTGGAGCGTCCGCCTGTGGTCGCGGTGTTGGGCCATGTAGACCACGGCAAGACCACCTTGCTCGACCGCATTCGCCACACCAATGTCGCCGCGGGCGAGGCAGGCGGCATCACCCAGCGCACCGGCGCATACCAAGTCACCATTAACGGGCGCAAGATCACCTTCTTGGACACGCCGGGCCACGAGGCCTTCACCGCCATGCGCGCGCGCGGCGCCCAGGTCACCGACATCGTGGTGTTGGTCGTCGCCGCGGACGACGGCGTGATGCCGCAAACGCGCGAGGCCATCAACCATGCCCGCGCCGCCGGGGTGACCATCATCGTCGCGCTCAATAAAATTGACAAAGCCAACGCCAATCCTCAGCGCGTCATGGAGGAATTGGCCAAAGAGGGGCTGCAACCGGAACAGTGGGGCGGCGACACCATTGTGGTGGAGGTCAGCGCGCTCAATAATTTGGGCGTGGACGACCTGCTGGAGAATATCTTGCTGGTCGCCGACATCGAGGGCTACAAAGCCAACCCCAAGGGCAAGTGTGTCGGCACGGTGGTGGAGGCGGAGCTGGACAAGTACCGCGGCGTCACTGCGACTCTCCTGGTCCAAAACGGCACCCTGCGCCGGGGCGATGCCATTGTGGTAGGCAGCACCTGGGGCCGCATCAAAGCCATGTTCGATTCGTCGGGCGCCATCATCAAAGAGGCCGGCCCGAGCACGCCGGTCGTCGTCTTGGGGTTGCAAGAGGTGCCCATGGCGGGCGACAACTTCGAGGTCATGCCCAATGACCGCGCGGCCAAAGAATTAGCCGAGGAGCGCCGGGAGGCCAAGGCGCGCGCCGCGCAGTCGCCCACGCGTCGCGCTATGACGCTGGAAGATGTCTTTGCGCGCATGGAAGGCGGCGAGGCCAAAGTCCTCAACCTAATCGTGCGCGCCGACATGCAGGGCACGCTGGAGCCGGTGCTCAAGAGTCTGGAAGAACTGGGCAACAACGAGATCGGCATCAAGGTTTTGCAAGCCGCCATCGGCGACATTTCCGAGTCGGACGTCATGCTTGCCGAAGCCAGCGACGCGGTGATCATCGGCTTCAGCGTGGGGGTGGACAAAGCTGCCCAAGCCCGCGCCGAGCAGTCGGGCGTGGAGATTCGCCATTACGACATCATCTACAAGATGATCGAGGATGTGGAAGCCGCGCTCAAGGGGATGCTCGACCCGGTCTATGAGGAAGTCTTGGTCGCCCAGGCCCAGGTACTCCAGCTTTTCAAACTGCGCCGCGGCGTCATTGCCGGGTGCAGCGTCTCCAGCGGTGTGGTCAAGCGCAACGCGTTGGCGCGCGCCAAGCGCAACGGTCAACCGGTGACGCCCATGACGCGCATCGAGACCCTGCGCCGCTTCACCGAAGATGTCGCGGAAGTCCGCACCGGCTTCGAGTGCGGGATCAAACTCGCCGAGGGCGACGATCTACTGGAGCCGGGCGATATCATCGAGTTCTACGAGCGCCGGCGCGTGCGCTAAGGTGTTGGCGCGGGCGCATACACTGCGCCGTTGCGCCGATTGGCCTCCCGAGGGCGCGTCGCTGTTCCGCGCGCCCTCGGCCCATCACAGGAGGGTGATCATGACCACCATCCGGCAACAACGTGTGGCGGATTTACTCTATCAAGAGTTGAGTATACTGATCGGCACCGAGTTGAATGACCCGCGCTTGAGCTTGGTGACTGTCACGCACGTGGATGTGAGCAAAGACCTGCGCAACGTCAAGGTCTACGTCAGCCACGACGACGATGAGGTAAGCCGCACCCAAGTGATGCAGGGATTGCGCCGGGCAACCCCTTACCTGCGCGGGCAGATCGCCACGCGCTGTAGCCTGCGTGCTGTGCCGGAACTGAGCTTCCATTACGACGACACGCCGGAGCGGGCCGCGCGCGTGGACGAATTGCTGCGCCGCATTGCGGCGGAACGCGCCGCCGCCCAGCAGCGCGGGGAAGCTCCGCCCGCCGGCTGAGTATTTGGGAAGCCGGCGACCAGACAGGGAGCCTGGCGACGACGTATCGTCTCTGATCGGTCGTCGCAGTGGGGCCGTACACAAGGTCAAGGACGGCGCCGTCCTTGACCTTGTTTTGTGAGTGTGCCGGTTGGGGCGCGCGCTTGGTTGTGCCGAGCTTTGTTGTGCCGAGTCGTATCGTTTGACGTCCTGTCTTGACTGCGCCGCGCGGTCATAATCTATGTCGCTGGAGAGGAAACGCAGCGGAACCATGATCGAGACAACCATCACCCCGGCTCTGCTGGCTGCCGTCCGCAACGGCGAACGCATCCTGTGTCTAAGCCATGTCAAGCCGGACGGGGACGCGGTGGGAAGTCTGTTGGGGATGGGCTGGCTCTTGCGGAGTTTGGGGAAGGCGCCCGTCCTCGCCTTGCAAGATACTGTCCCCGACGAGGGACGCGGGTTGCCCGGCGTCGAAGAGATTCTGACCGACGCGTCGCCCGACTTTGAGCGCATTGTGCGCCAACAAGCCTTCGATCTCATCGTTTGCCTGGACGCCTCCAGCCCAGACCGCATGGGGACGGTCTATCACCCGCCGGTGCATGAGTCTGCCACGTTGGTTGTCATTGACCACCACGTCACCAATACCGGCTTCGGCGCGCTCAATTGGGTGGACCCGTCGTCTGTCAGCACGACCCAGATGGTGGCGCGCCTTGCCGATGCGCTGGAAGTCCCCTTGACCGGGCCATTGGCCGAGTGCCTGCTCACGGGTCTGGTCACCGATACGCTTTGTTTCAGCACCAGCAACGTCACCCCGCGCACGCTGGAGCTTGCCATGCGTCTGATGGAGGGGGGCGCCAACTTGGCGCTCATTACCCAGCGGACGGTCAACCGCCGGCCCTATCGCCTGATCAAGCTCTGGAGCTTGATCCTGCCCACGGTCAATTTGGCCGACGGTGTGATCTGGGCGTCGGCGACGCCGGAGATGCTGGCGCAGACCGGCATGCCGACCTCCGAAGTAGGTTTGAGCAGCTATCTGGTTACTGCGGACGAGGCAGATATGAGCGCGGTCTTTATCGAGCAAGTCAACGGCGACGGCAGCACGCGCGTCGAATGCAGCTTTCGCGCCAAGCCGGGCTTCAATGTCGCCGAGGTCGCCTTCGCCCTGGGCGGCGGCGGTCACCCGGCGGCGGCAGGCTGTACGGTAGAGGGTGATCTGGCGACCATCCCCCCGCGCGTGGTGGCGGCCCTACAAGCGGCGCGGCGGCGCCAACTGGCGGCACGACATGGCACGGCCTAAAGCAGACCCGGACCTCAACGGCCTGTTGGTGGTGGATAAGCCGGGCCTGGACGAGACGCCGCCCGGCGCACGGCTGCTCACCAGTCACGACGTCGTGCAGCGTGTGCGCCGCTGGAGCGGGCAACGGCGCATCGGGCACACCGGCACGCTGGACCCCTTTGCGAGCGGCGTGTTGGTGCTCTGTTTGGGCCAAGCCACGCGTCTGGTAGAGTATTACCAGGGACATGCCAAACGCTATGAGGCCGAGGTGCGGCTGGGCGTCGCCACCGATACCTACGACGCCACCGGCACAGTCGTGGCTCAGGCATCACCGCCGCCGCTGGATGAGAGCGCCATCGAAACTGCGCTGGCGACCTTGCGCGGGGAGCAACTACAAACCCCGCCCGCCTACTCCGCCATCAAGCAGGAGGGCGAGGCGCTCTATGTGAAGGCGCGCCGCGGGGAGACGGTCACCGTGGAAGCGCGACGGGTCACCCTGTACGAGTTACGTTTGACCGCTTGGTTGCCGCCGGATACGCTGCGTCTTTATGTGCACTGTTCGGCGGGGACCTATGTCCGCAGCTTGGCCCACGACCTAGGCCGCGCGCTGGGCCTACCCGCGCACCTGGCCCGTTTGCGCCGCGTGGCGGCGGGCGGGTTCACTGTCGAGACCGCGCACCGGCTCGACGCCGTGGAACAAGCCGCGCACGACGGGCGCTTCGCCGCTCTGTTGCTGCCCGTAGGCGCAGGGCTAGAGTTGCCCACCGTCTGTGTAGACGAGACCACGGCCCTGCGTTTGGGACACGGTCAAGCGGTGATGCTGGCGACCGGCGCGTCCATCCATCCGGATGAGCCGGTGGTGGCGCTGGATGCGAGCGGGCGCTGTTTGGGCATTGTGCGCCGGGTTGCGGGGCAAGGACGCGACCTGTGGAAAGCCGGCAAGTGGCTGGCTACCGCTTGAGGCTGGTTGCAAAATCGCTACGCCGGCGTCACGCTGCGGCGCAGCCGAGGCATCTCCGCTTGCGGACGGCCCATTTCGGATGGCAGGAAGAGACTAGACCGTCGCTTATGCAGACCTTTCGCGAGATTCGCAGTGCCCACTTGGACCGTCCGAGTGTGTTGACCGTGGGCAATTTCGACGGCGTCCATCGCGGTCATCATGCGCTGCTGGCCCGGGTACGTGACTTGGCGCGTGAAGTGGATGCGGAAAGCGGGTTGGTTACCTTCGACCCTCATCCGCTCACCGTCGTGCGGCCCGGTCATTCCCAGTCGTTGCTGACGACGCCCGCCGAGCGGCTGCATCTGGCGGCGCAGATCGGCTTGACCGTGGGCGTCATCCAGCCCTTCACTGCGGAGATCGCGGCGCTGGGGCCGGCGGTCTTCATGGGCTGGCTCAAGACCCACCTCAACCTCGCCGCGCTGGTGGTCGGCCCAGATTTTGCCCTGGGCCGCAACCGGGCCGGTGATGTGCAGGTGCTGGCTGCGCTGGGTGAGGAGATCGGCTACCGGTTGATAATTATGGAGCCGGTGGATTGGCAGGGCAAGACCGTGCGCAGCAGCGCCATCCGTGCCTTGCTGGACGCCGGACAGGTCGCCGAGGCTGCGGAACTCCTGGGCCGCCCCTATCACGCCACGGGTGTGGTGGTGCACGGCGATCATCGCGGGCGCACCATTGGGATTCCCACCGCCAACCTAGAGATCCCGCCCGACAAGCATTGGCCCGCCAACGGCGTCTATGCCACGCGCGCCACCATCCATGGGCGCGCGGGCAGCTTTCCCAGCGTCACCAATCTGGGCGTGCGCCCCACCGTGGACGGCAGCGTGCGCCGCTGCGAGACCCATCTGCTGGATTTCCCGCCCACGGGCGAAGACGGCGATCTCTACGGCAAGACGCTGACGGTGGAGTTTCTGGCGCGGCTGCGCGGGGAAGAGCGCTTCAGTGGTCTGCCGGCCTTGGTGGCTCAAATCCACCGCGATATCGCGCAGGCGCGGGAATTGTTGGCGGCGCCCGCCCTCCCCACCGGCGCGGACGCTGCAACCGTGCCCTTTTTCCTCGCGCCCGGCTGATCACCCCATGCGTGTGCTGTGTGTCTCGGCCCAATTGCCCGGACATCTGGACTGGGGCGGCTATCTGGCAACCGCCGCAGAATTGCGCCGTCGCGGCCATGAGGTGCGCTGGGCGAGCGGCGCGGCGGTTGCGCCCCAAGTCGCGGCCGCGGGGCTGCCCTTTGTGCCCTTGCGCGAAACGGGGTGGCGTTGGCCTCCGCCGCCGCCCTTGCCCGACGACCCCGCCGCCGATCCGGAGACGCGCCGTGCAGCCATGCAACAGCGCGCGCTGGACCAATGGCTCGACCCGGCGCGCGTCGCCCCGGCAACCGCGGAACTGCTCGATCTGGCGCGCACGCTGCGTCCCCATCTGATCCTGAGCGAAATGTTCACCGCGGCCGCGGGCATCGTGGCGGAGATCGT
>CAKZVN010000197.1 GCA_937922105.1 uncultured Litorilinea sp. | reverse complement strand
CGTGCCGGACGGCAGGAAGGCGCAGCGCCGCGCGCAACGTCTCGGTGGCGCGCGCCAAGTCGCCGGCGTAGACCAGCACACTGCCCAGGGCTGCCAGCAGCGGTGGCTGTTCGTCCATAGGCGTTGCGATCAAGGCTTGGCTGAAGAAGCGCGTGGCGGCTTTCCATGCAGCCAAACGCACGGCGCGTTCGCCGGCGCGGCGCGCATATTTGGCCGCGGCTGCGGGTTGATCGCCTTCTGCGTAATGATAGGCAAGCACCCCGGCAACTTCGTCCAGGTCGTCGAAGTGAATGCTCTCCAACGCGGCGGCTACCCGGCGATGGAGCAAGCGCCGGCGCAACTCGCCCAACTCTTGATAGACCACTTCGTGGGTCAAGGTGTGGTCAAAAGCAAAGCGTCGCCCGGCGATTTCAAGGATCAGGCGCTCCCGGCGCAATTCATCCAACGCATCCAATACCGCGATATCCGAGAGCGCGGCGGCGCGCGCGGCGACCTCAAACTCGAACTCGCGACCGACAGCTGCCGCAGCATCCAAGACCCGTCGTGCCGCTTCGGAGAGCGCAGCCAAGCGCGCCTGAATCAACGCATAAACCGTGGGCGGCACGACCGGCGCTCCCGGCAGCAGGCTGAGGTTGACCGTTCCGTTTTCCAGCAAGATGCCTTGTCCGCGTGCATAGCGCACCAACTCGGCAAGCACCAGGGGGTTGCCCTCGGAAGTACGCAGCAACCAATGGCCCAGGGGGTAACCGAAGCCGGGGCTGATGCGCTGGGCCAAGACCAACACCTCGTCCGCGGTCAGCGGCTGGAGCAGCAAACGGGCCAAGCGATTCTCGCGCAGGAGTGACTGGAGAAACGTGCCGGCTTCGCTGCGCGGCGTAATCGCGCGGCTCGTTGCGATCAAGGTGAGGGGCAAAGTTGCGCTCGCGGCCTGGCGCGCCACATAGGCAAGCAGCCCCAACGTCGCTGCGTCGGCCCAGTGCAGGTCGTCCACAACCAGGAGTAGGTCGGCGTGGCGGCTGAGCGCAGCCAAGAACTGGTAGACGCCCTCCCACAAGCGCGACTCGTCGGGTGCGCGGGCGCCGGCACCGCTTGCCAGTTCGGGCAGTAGGCGCGCCACCTCCTCCCACCAGAGCGCGGGCAGTTGTAGAGCGGCGCGCAGCGTCTGCCAGTGCGGCAGCAGGGTGACGCTGCGCAGCGCCTCGATCAGCGGCTGGTAGGGCAAGCGGCTCTCCAACTCGCGCGCCTGACCCCATAACACCAAGACCGGCTGCGATGTGGCGGCGCCTATCTGTTCCACAAAGACCTGGACCAGCCGCGTCTTGCCCAGCCCCGCTGCGCCTTCCACCAGGATCACTTTGTGCTCGCGCCGCCACTGCTCCAGTTGGGCCAACTCGGCAACGCGACCGGCAAAGGGAAGCTGCGCTTCGTCGCGTGGCAGCGGGCGCGCTGCGGGTAACGGGGCGGGCGCGGCCTGCACAGCGGCTGTGACCGGCAGGGGTTTGGGCGGCAAAGGGGATATTGCCGGCAGCGCAAGGGTGCCCGCGCTGATGGCGTCCACCAGGGCGCGCGTCTCCGCCATGGGGTGTACGCCCATCTCCTTCTCCAGCAGACGGGCGAATTCCTCATAACGGCGCAAGGCCCCGGCGCGGTCACCGCTGAAATAGTGGAGCCGCAGCCCGGCGCGTTGTAGGTCCTCTTGGAACGGGTCCAGGGCTAGCGCACGCGCCAGCGCCGCCAACGCAGCTTGGTAGTCACCCGCGGCCTCCAGCCGTGCGCTCAGCTGTTGATAACCGTGCACGACCAAGCGGCGCACATGCTCGCGCTCGACCAGCAGCCAGTCGTCGTATTCCTCGGTGTCGGGCGTATCGAAATCGGCGAGTAACTCCCCTTGATAAAGGTCCAGCGCGTCGGCGAGCGCGGCGGTTGTGGCGTTGGGGTTGCGTATCACGGCGCGCAGGCGGTGCAAGTCCACGTCCACAGCGGGGTCCAGTGCCAGCGTCTCCTCATCGGCGACCAGCGCGTCGCCCAGTGTTTGGCGCAGGCTATGCAGGGCGGTGCGCAGGTTGTGGCGCGCCGTCTGCTCGGTGTGGTCGGGCCAAAGCAGCGCAATGAGACGCCGGCGCGGCACAGGGCGGGCTTCGACGGCCAAATAGGCCAAGAGGGCGCGGCTTTTGCGCCGCTTGACGGTCACCGCGGTCCCGTTGCGCGTCAGCCGGAGCGGCCCCAAGAGGCGAATGGCAAGCATAGGCGCATGGTACTCCGGGCGCGCGCAAAAGTCAACGCGCGCCCGGAGCGACGATTCGGCTGGGTGGGACTCCGTCACGCCGGCACGGGGCCTGTGGCAGGAATGACTTAGCTCGCCACCGGCGGCTTGGCGCTGTCGTTGTCTTCCAAGCGTAGACCGCGCCCATAGAGCACTAGGGCCGGGCTGAGGATCACCCCGGCAAAGACCAGAGCTGCGCGCAGCGAGCGCAACCCCACCCAACCCACCACCGGTCCCCCGGCGAGTTGGCCCAACGCATCGGCTTGGCCTGCCAGCGACAGGACGGTGGCGCGCACCTGGCTGGGCAGGTGGCGGTTGAGCCAGGTCTGGGCGATGGGGCCTTGCAACGTGCGAAAGACACCTGCCGCCAGATAAGCCGCCACCGCAACACCGAAAGTCGGCGCCAGGCCGAAGCCGATCACTGCGACCAGCAACCCGGCGCTAAGCCCCAAGAGCAGCGGGCCGAGCCGGGGGATCCCCTGGGCCTCCCAGCGCCGGATGACGACCTCGCTCACCAAGAGACTGAGCAGCAGCCCTAGCCCATTGAGCAGCCCGATCCAGACCACCGGCGGCAGCGCACCCCATTGCGGAAAGCGAAAGGTGAGCAGGAAATGGGCTTCCCACAGGCGATCGAAGCCCTCGCTGAACGCGCCGTAGACCACGCCCACCAGCACCAGCATGAGCACCACCGGCTGCCGACGCACAACCTGCACGCCGGCGACGGTGATGTCGCGCATGGCGTGCAGCGGCCCGCTTCCGGCGGCGCATGGGGTAGGGCGAAAGCCGGTTTCGGGCATGACCAACGCCAGCGCAAGACTCACCACGACCAGCAGCAGACCGCCCAACAGCACCGGCAGAGCCGGATTGAGCACAGCGAGCACAGTGCTCGCGCCGATGCCGACCAAGCGACCAATACGCGCTGCCTGTCCATAACGCAGGTAGATAGGACCGACGCGGCCCTCACCTACCTCATCGGCAATCCAGGCCGCGGCCGCGCCGCTGATGAAGGTCTCGCCGACGCCGCGCACAAACTCCGCGACCAAGATAACGGCGTAGACGGGGATGAGACCCTGACCCACATAGCAGAGGCCGATGAGCACATAGCCGACGATGACCGACAGCCGCCGGCTGTAGAGGTCGGCGACGATACCCGTCGGGACTTCCAACAGGAGGACGGTCAGTTCCAGAAGAGTGCCCACCAGCACCAGTTGCAGCGGGTTCATGCCCACAGTCTGCACATAGTAGACCGCCAGCACGGTGAAGATCAGTCCGTAGGCGAAGCTGGAGACCGCGCCCAACAGCAGATAGACGCGCACCGCGTCGAGACGTTTGACGGGAAAAGACACGCTGGATTCTCCTCACGGGTCACAACATAGGTAAGAATCGGTAGGACAGGACCCTGGGGAGATGAGGGCGCGCCGAACAGTCCCAGGCCGGACGCCCTGGGACCGCAACCGGCGTGCTGCGGTTGACGCGCACTATAGCGCGTGGGCGCGGATCAGGCCGCGGAGTCGGCGCGGCGGCGGTTCTCTCCCAGGATATTGAGCAGCGTGCGGGTGCGGCTGGAGACTGGCATGGGGCGGTGTTCCCTCCTGGGAAGTAGGTATGCCGTAAGGGCGCGCAGGATTGCGCCGTCGCCAATGGTAACGCAGCCCGCGCCGTTGTCAACTTTTGGCGTGTCTGCATTCCGGGTCGCCGCGTGGTAGACTAGGGCCGGGCAAGACCGCCCCGCCGCGGATGTGTAACGACTCAAGCGAACAGGAACTCTACCCATGACCGAGAAACCGACGATTCTTTGTCTCGCCAGCTATTTCAAGGGCGGTCTATTTCTGGAGGAATGCCGGCGCCAGGGCTGTCATGTAATCCTGGTGACCGAGGATAAGTTGGGCAGCGAAGCCTGGCCGCGCCACGCCATTGACGAGTTCTTTACCATGCCCGATCTGGGTAAGCAACCGGACGTTACCTATGCGGTGAGCTATCTGGCGCGCACGCATCTCTTGGACGCCATCATCCCGCTGGACGACTACGACGTGGAAACGGTGGCAGCGCTGCGCGAACATCTGCGTCTTCCCGGTATGGGGAGTTCGGCCGCGCGGCTCTTTCGCGACAAGCTGGCGATGCGTGTCCGTGCGCGGGAACGCAATTTACCCGTCCCGGACTTTGTGCATGTCTTGCATCACGGGCGCTTAGCCGACTTCATGGCCCGTGTACCGCCGCCCTGGGTCCTCAAACCGCGCGCCGAAG
>CAKZVN010000196.1 GCA_937922105.1 uncultured Litorilinea sp. | reverse complement strand
CCGGAATCTTTGGGCAAAGAAAGCAGGAAGCATCATGGGTCCATTACCAAAACGAAAATTGAGCAAGGGCCGGCGTAATCGCCGTCGCGCCCACGACGCCATCGGCGTGCCGCACTTGGTGCAGTGCCCGAACTGTCGCGAGAAGATGTTGCCGCACCGGGTCTGCCCGGCCTGCGGCTTCTATCGGGGCCGCCAAGTCCTCAAGGTGGACGCCGCGGCGTGATCCGCATAGCGGGACAAACGAGGGGATTTGGCGCGCAGCCAAATCCCCTTTTTCTTTGGCGCACGCGCTGGATCAGGCGTGCGTTGACCACGTACAGAGAGTCATTGAGTCACCAGGACAACAAGGACCGGCAGTGATGGCACCCTTCGACTTAATCGCCGCCACCGGCGGCGCCGCCTTTCTCTTCCCCGGACAGGGCAGCCAGAGCGTAGGCATGGGATATGCCCTGGCGCAAGCCTACCCTGTCGCGCGCGCGACCTTCGCCGAAGCCGACGACCTGCTCGGCTTTGCCCTCAGCGACCTCTGCTTCCATGGCCCGGAGGAAACGCTCACCGACACCATCAACGCCCAGCCTGCGCTCATGGCGGTCTCCATTGCTGCCTTGCGCGTCCTCGCCGCGGAGTTGGGCGACGCGGCAGGTCACGCGGTGGCGGGGCCGGTCTTTGTCGCCGGGCACAGCATGGGCGAGTATACGGCGCTGGTAGCAGCGGGGGCCATTCCCTTCGCCGACGGCCTGCGCTTGGTGCGCGAGCGCGGTCGTCTGATGAAACAGGCCGGCACCACAACGCCGGGGCTGATGGCGGCTGTCCTAGGGCTGGAGGAGGGCCAAGTCGCCGCGCTCTGCGCCGAGGCCGCGACCCAAACCGGCGGCGTTGTCCAAGTCGCCAACGACAACTGTCCGGGCCAAATCGTCATCTCCGGGGACCGCGCAGGGGTTGAGGCTGCCGTGCCGCTGCTGGAGGCCGCGGGCGCGCGCAAAGTAGTCACCTTGGCGGTGAGCATTGCCGCCCATAGCCCGCTCATGCAGCCCGCGGCCGAAGAGTTGGCCGCGGCCATCGCCGCCACGCCCATCAGCGCGCCCAACGTACCGGTCATCGGCAACACCACCGCCGAGTTATTGACCGACGCCGCGACCATTCGCGCCGAGTTGCTGGCGCAACTCACCGGCAGCGTGCGCTGGACCGCCTCCATGCAGCGGGCGGTCGCCGCGGGCATCACCGAGTTTATCGAAATCGGGCCGGGTGATGTGCTCAGCGGGCTGATGAAGCGCATCGAACGCAAGGCCAACCGGCGCACCGTCGGTGACCCCGCGGGCGTCGCCGACTTCGTTGCCTGGTGGCAAGCGCGCTAAGCCAGGGAACCAATCCCCGATTCGACCCGACCGTCAAAATCGGCTATACTGTACCCACCACATTGCGGAAGAAGGACGGCTATGAATTTTTCAGGCAAGACCGTCTTGGTGACGGGCAGCAGCAGCGGCATCGGCGCTGCGATTGCACGCGACTTTGCCGCCGCGGGGGCAGGCGTCGCTGTTCACTATCGCGGCAACGCCGCGGGCGCCGAGACGGTGGCGACAACGATTCGGAACGCCGGCGGCACGTGTCGCCTCTATCAAGCCGACGTCAGCGACACGGCGCAGGCTGCCGAATTGGTAAAGCAAGTACAGAACGACTTCGGCGGTCTCGATATCCTGGTCAATAACGCCGGGACCACGCGCGACACCCTCTTGCTCTCCATGTCCGAAGAGCAATGGGACACGGTGATCGCGACCAACTTGCGCAGTGTCTACGCCGTCAGCCGCGCCGCACTGCGCGGGATGATCCGCAAGCGGTGGGGGCGCATCATTAACATCACCAGCGTAGTGGGTCTTACCGGGCAGGCCGGACAGGCCAACTATGCCGCCAGCAAAGCCGGCGTCATCGGCTTTACCAAAAGCCTGGCTCGCGAAGTCGCCAGCCGCAACATCACCGTCAATGCCGTTGCGCCCGGCTTTATTCCCACGGCGCTGACCGACGTCCTCAGCGAAGAGCAACGGGCCGAGATCATCCGCAACACCCCGCTGGGGCGCATGGGCACGCCGGAAGAGGTTGCCTGGGCCGTGCTGTTCCTGGCTTCCGAGCGGGCCGGATTCATCACAGGTCAAGTGCTGACGGTTGACGGCGGTTTGGTAATGATGTAGGATGCTGACAGTCACGGGTCGCCGGCGGTCGCTGCGCGGCAAGACCGCCGGGACCGCCGTCGGTTCGGGGCTGTAGCACGGCGCAGCCGGAGTAGCCAACCCACACGACCATGCCCCACTCTTCGAGGCTCCCATCCCAACCCAACGGCAAGTCGCCTACCCCGGCCCAGCCCGCCCGTCCCCCCCAGGGCAAGAGTCTTACCGCCCCCCAGAGCGCCTCGGAGCACCAACAGGTGATCCAACAACGCAAAATAGCCCGCCGGCTGGCGGTACAGGCGCTCTTCGAGATTGACAGTGTCGGCCATGAACCCGGCAGTGTAGTGGACGAACGGTTGGCCTTCGGGTCACCGGGTGAAATCGGCGCACACTTTTTGCGCTGGTTGGTGAGCGGCGTCGTCCGCAACATGGATGCACTCAACGCCTTGATCGCCAAGTACGCGCCGGAATGGCCGGTGGAGCAACTGGCGATCATTGACCGCAACGTGCTGCGTTTGGCCTTCTTCGAAATCGGCGCGCGCGATAGTGACACGCCCCCCAAAGTCGTCATCAACGAAGCAGTGGAGTTGGCCAAAATCTTCGGCAGCGAAAGCAGCCCACGCTTTGTCAACGGGGTTCTGGGGTCGGCGTTGGATGAAGTGCGGGAGCAAAAGTTTTAGGGTTAATCATGGACAGCTTTTTCGGAATCGGCATCGCCGAGTTGTTCTTCATCGCCCTGATCGCGTTGGTGGTCTTGGGGCCGGAGCGTCTTCCCGGCGCGATTCGCGAGGTCAGCAAATTCTTCCGCACGGTGCGCAAACTCACCAACGAGTTGACCTCCCAATTTAACGAGGAGATCAAGGCCTTTGACGACCTGAATCCCCAGAAAATTCTGCGCGAATTGACCGAGGACCCGGACGAAAAGAAAGACGCGGCCAAGCCGGCAGCCAAAGCCGGGACGACCGCAGCCGCCGCCAAGCCCGCAAGCACGGCTAAGCCGGCCACGACGCCCAAACCGGCTACAACGCCGAAACCAGCTGCGCCCAAGACCGGCACCGCCAACGACGCGCCCAAGCCTGCCATCAAGCCGACCGCCAATCCGACGGCTACACCGACCACCAACAGCGCCGACCCGGCTGGCGCGCTCCCGCGCGACACGGACGCTGCCACAGGCGAATCCCGGCAGGCAACCCCCACGGACTCGACACCGGTAGAGAGCGAGCCGTCGATCCTGCCGCCGGCGCTTGCCGCCGGGCAGCCTGCCTCGCCCGACGCTGCGGCGCCGGCAGAGCCTGCGCCCGCAGCTGCGGAGGACAGCACGCCCGTCGCCGAGACCTCGGCAGCCGCCGCAGCTCCTGCCGCCGCCAAAGTCAGCGTGAACGGTACCAAGAGTTCCACAGAAGGTGACGCATGACCCAGCAAGCCCCGACGATTGACCCCATCGAAGCCAGCAGCATGAGCTTGATGGATCATTTGAAGGAATTGCGCGTCCGCCTCATGTGGATTCTGGGCGCCATGGTGGTGGGCACGGTGATCGCCATGCTCTTCGTCACCCCCATCATCGCTTTCATCACCCAGCCGTTGACCGAGTACAACGTCATTCCCCAGGCGCTCGGCCCCACCGACACCATCGGAATCTTCTTCCGCGTGAGCTTGACGGTGGGCGCAGCCATCGGCATGCCGGTGATCGTTTATCAGATCATCGCCTTTGTCTCGCCGGGTCTGTATCCTCACGAGCGGCGCGCGCTGCTCATGATCCTGCCCGGCATCATGGTGCTCTTCCTCATCGGCATCTCCTTCGCCTACTTCGTCATGTTGCCCGCAGCCATCGGCTTTTTGCAAGGCTTCCTGGGCGACGTGATTCGCCAAGACTGGAGCATTGACCGTTACATCGGCTTTGTGACGCGCGTCGTCTTCTGGATTGGCGTCGCCTTCGAGACGCCGCTGGTCATCGCTTTCCTGGCGCGCGCAGGCTTGGTCACCGGGCAAAAGCTCATGAAGGTGTGGCGACACGCCATCGTGGTTATTTCGATTGTAGCCGCCGCCATCACGCCCACGGTGGACCCGGTCAACATGACCATCGTCATGCTGCCGCTGATCGTGCTCTATTTCTTCAGCGTGGGTCTGGCTTATTTGCTCTACCGCCCGCGCGAGATTCGCGACTTCTCCAAAGAGCCGTTCGTTAAGGACGACGACAAGTAGGCGTGACACGGCTGTCGCTGCCGTGTATGGAGCCGCCGGCATGATCGATCGGAGCACGCTCATTGCGCGCAA
>CAKZVN010000195.1 GCA_937922105.1 uncultured Litorilinea sp. | reverse complement strand
GCCTTGAAAGAAATTGCCGGCGTCTGGGATTGGTAATGCACCTGCTGTTGTCCGGTTGTCCGGTCATCATGGGGAAAATGGAATGAAGCCGGAACCCTCGCCTTTGCGATTCGGTTCCGGCTTCATGGTTGAGCAGATTCGTGCGCAAGCCTGCGCCAACCGGTGTATGACCACCCTGCGTAGGGATTTCGCACGAATTCAGCAGTTGACGACACCACCCAGCCTTGCTATAATACCCGGAAGTAGTACGCCCTCAAGCTCCGGAGTGGTAGCCCTCACAGCCGCATGTCACTGCCTTCCTGTTCGCTTGGCTTGGTCGAAAGCGTGCCCGCCCCACTGTTGGGCTGCGTCCACACCTGAGACTCAAGACAATCGCTTCAAGCTGTTGGCCGCACTGTTGGCGACGGAGACCGTCTGCGTGGAGGAATGCTCACACGGCATCCCTTTGACGCGTAATGGCATGGGCCGGATGCGACGCAGTTGTCCGCCGCCCTGAAGCCGGCTTCACCACCACGCGCACGACTCACCACGGTGCTCAGACGACGAGGTCTGCCGTACCGCCCGACCACGATGTCCGCAGCCTCCTAGCCGATCCCGCCAGGCCGGAGCGTACCGTCAGATTCAATCGCATTAAAACGTCTATTATCACAGGATCCGCGCGACCGGGCGTGTATCCATCCGGTTTCACAACACGCACAGTCACAACACGAAGCAACCGAGACTTCTCCACTCGCCAAACCAAATCGCACCGTCACCCAAATCAACCATGCCGGCACCATCACCGGCACAAAACTTTACAATAACCATTTCGGGCGGTTTTCCGTCTTCGATCACAGAACCGCTGCACCGGCCCCACTCCGGGGACCCACCCACCGGGCGGGCTGCATGACCGGTCCTGTGCTGGAGAAGGGCAAGCCCAGCGCCGGCGCAACCATGCGCAGCGACTGCCAAACCTTAAACGCTTGCCGACCGCCGCCACGCGACTCTCGGAATCGAAACCCTTAAGGAACAGACGTATGTCAGAACAACTCACCGGCATGACCATTGCCCAGCTCGAATCGCTCAACGTGGAAGAACTGCGTGAGATCGCCCGCGGCATGGATATCACCGGCTACACCCGCCTTAAAAAATACGACCTGGTCATGCGCCTACTGCGCGCCAACGCCGAGCAACAGGGCTTCATCTTCGGCGGCGGCATTCTGGAAATTGTCCAGGACGGCATCGGCTTCCTGCGCAGCGACCATCTCCTGCCCGGCCCCGAAGATGTATACGTGAGCCAAAGCCAAATCCGCCGCTTCGGCCTGCGCACAGGCGACTTCGTCATCGGCCAAGTGCGCGCGCCCAAAGACACGGAAAAGTACCACGGCCTGCTCAAAGTCGAAGCAGTCAACGGACTCGACCCAGAGGAAGCCAAACGTCGCCCTGTCTTTGAGAAGCTCACCCCCATCTTCCCCAACGAACAAATCTGCCTGGAGACACGCTCCAACGTCATCTCCACACGCATGATTGACCTGCTGGCGCCCATCGGTCGCGGCCAACGTGGGCTAATCGTCAGCCCACCCAAAGCTGGCAAAACCACCATTCTGAAGCGGATTGCCAACGGCATTACCGCCAATTACAAAGACATTCACCTGATGGTGGTGCTCATCGGCGAGCGCCCCGAAGAAGTCACCGACATGGACCGCTCGGTGGAAGCCGAAGTCATCAGCAGCACTTTCGACGAACCGGTGCAAAACCATGTGCGCGTCGCCGAAATGGCGCTGGAGCGGGCCAAGCGGTTGGTGGAAAGCGAAAAAGATGTCGTCATCCTGCTGGACAGCATCACCCGTCTTTCGCGGGCCTATAACCTCACTGTACCGCCATCGGGCCGCACCCTCTCCGGCGGTATTGACCCGGCCGCGCTCTACCCGCCCAAGCGCTTCTTCGGCGCTGCGCGCAACATCGAAGAAGGCGGCAGCCTCACCATCATCGCCACCACGCTGGTAGACACCGGCAGCCGCATGGACGACGTGATCTACGAAGAGTTCAAGGGCACGGGCAACATGGAACTGCACCTCAACCGCAAACTGGCGGAGCGGCGCATCTTCCCGGCCTTCGACATCGAACGCAGCGGCACGCGCGCCGAAGAAAAACTCCTGGACGCCGAAACGCTGGCAAAGGTCTACACCCTGCGCCGCATGATTGACGCCATGGGCGGCGGCAACGAAGCCATCCTACCCATCATCGAGCGCCTCAGCCGCACGCGCGACAACCGCGAATTCCTGGACACACTGACCAAACGCTAAGCTGCCACTACTGGATTTGCTCCGGCACCCGGTTCACTGTCCGGCAAGCGCCGGCTGGGCATCCAGTGCGAGCAAATACCTAGCCAATCACCGCTGCGACCGCCCTCTCAAGTCTCCTTGAGGGGGCGGTGTTTTGTAGTCCGGGGCTTTCATCCTGGAGCACACTCGACCGCCCTACTCACCGCGCGACCGGCAATCCCCTTTGGCCTACGTTTCGCCTACGCAAGGTTGACGATTCGCTGCAAGGACTAGATTGGGCGAAAGACTTAGGGTATCCTCATGCCTAAGCCGCTTGGCGGCCCGGTTGCGGGATGATATAATCCCGGACATCAGGCTACGAGTCCGCACGGCAGACGCCAACCCGACGCCGGAACGGAACCCTGGGTAAGACAGCGGGTTTCCATTCCCGGCAGACGCCAACCGGTTTCTTAGCCCGAAAATCATTGCAGCATCGGAGAAGACATCTATGTCCGCAGACGCTCACTCGGCGTTCGGCGACGTGCTGGGAGGCCAACCGCCCAGGTCGCGTCCGGAAAACGACCGGGAGGATTTTCCAGGCTATCTGCACACAATTCAATCCCCCACCGATACCCCACCTATTTCAACCCACTCAGCGAACAGCGGACGCACCCCGGCACAGGCCCATGCCGCTAGCGTTGCAGCGACCTGGACTGCGCCGGGAATGGATGCCGGCGCCGCGCTCGAAGAATGGCTGCAAAAGGCCCTGACCCAGCTGCGGAATACCTACACCGACCAGGTTACCCCTGTGCGCTTGGCGGGGCACATCTCGGTTCTCTTGGTCGCCGCCACCATCCTCATCCTCAGCAACATCAATCTACCGGCTTGGGACTTTACCCTGCGTGCCCTGCCCAATAGCGCCATGCTGGGCGGCAATCGCGACAACGGTCTCTCGGCGCAAGTCGCCGCGCTCATCAACCAATCGGGCAGCAACCTGAGCGTCAGCGAGTCGTTACAGCGCGCGGCGGTTCCTTTCACCACCAGCAAGCCGACCCCGGCTCCCAGCGCCGCCGAAGTCCAGACCTACATCGTCCAGCCGGGCGACACGGTGCTGGGCATTGCTGGCAAATTCGGATTACGCCCGGAGACCATCCAGTGGTCCAACCCAGCCATTGAGGTCAACCCCGACCTGATCCGTCCCGGTGACTCGCTGGTCATCTTGCCCGTCAACGGCGCCATCCACACCGTCGCGTCGGGCGACACGCTGGGCAGTATCGCCTCGCGCTACAAAGTCACCGTCGAAGATATTGTCGGCTACAGCGGCAACGGTCTTGCCGATGCCTCGGCGCCGCTGAGCATCGGCACCAAGTTGATCATCCCCGAAGGCACCAAACCCTTTGTGGGTCAACAAGGCGTGGCTTACGCCGGCGGCCCGGTGCCTGCCTCGGCGAAGATCGGCTCCGGCTCCTTTGTATGGCCCGCCACCGGCTCCATCAACCAGCGCTTCTGGAGCGGTCACGCCGGCATTGACATCGGTGCCTGGACCGGCTCGCCCGTGCGCGCAGCCGACGGCGGTTATGTGGCGGTGGCGCGCGGCGGGTGGAATGCCGGCTACGGCAACCACGTCATCATTGACCACGGCAACGGCTTTGTCACCGTCTACGCCCACCTCAACAGCATCTTCGTCAAGCAAGGCGAAAGCGTAGTGCGCGGCCAACAAGTGGGCAGCGTGGGCAACACGGGCAACAGCACCGGCCCGCACCTCCACTTCGAGATTCGCTACCAGGGCGTGCCGCGCAACCCCCTCAACTATCTCCCGTAGACCTTGCCCCGGGGGCAAGCACCGTTGTTCACAACAAACCGGCCCGGCGCAATTGAGAAGCGCCGGGCCGCTTCATTCCTGCTGCGGTTATACACCGGGCCAAGATGACCGGAATTGCTGTGTCACCCTTGAATCCCGCCGCGGGTGAGCGCGCGCGGGTCGAGCAAGCGGTCCAACTCTTCCGACGACAGCTCGGTCATCTCCAACGCGACTTCCTTGAGCGAGCGCCCCTCGGCATAGGCCTTCTTGGCAATCTTAGCGCCCAGTTCATAGCCGATCACCGGGTTGAGCGCGGTCACCAGAATGGGGTTGCGCCCCACCAGCGCAGCGATGTGCGCTTCGTTGACGGTAAAGCCCGCCACCGCTTTATCCGCCAGCGTGCGGCTTGCCGCCGCCAGCAGTTCGATGCTCTCGCACAAATTATGTGCGATCACGGGCAACATCACGTTGAGTTGGAAGTTACCCGACTGCCCGCCGATGGCGATCGTCACGTCGTTGCCCATCACCTGGGCACAAACCATCATCACCGCCTCAGGAATCACCGGGTTGATCTTGCCGGGCATGATGCTGCTGCCCGGCTGCAAGGCAGGCAGCACAATCTCCGCAATACCAGCGATGGGTCCGCTGTTCATCCAGCGCAGGTCGTTGGCGATCTTCATCAGGCTCACTGCTACCGTCTTGAGTTGCCCGCTCAATTCGACCGCCGCGTCCTGGGTGCTGAGCGCCTCGAAATAATTGGGGCTAGTCACAAAATCGCAGCCGGTCATTTCCGCCAACTTGGCGGCAATGCGCGGCCCGAATTCGGGATGGGCGTTGATGCCCGTGCCTACCGCGGTCGCACCCTGGGCCAACTGCCCCAGCCGCGGCAAGGTCGCCTCCAAGCGCTGAATCCCGTGCGCCACCTGACTGGCCCAACCGCCCACCTCTTGGCCCAACGTGATGGGCATGGCGTCCATCAAATGAGTACGCCCGGTGGTCACCACATGGTCCACCGCAGCCGCCTTCTCCACCAACGTGGTGTGCAGATGGCGCAGCGCCGGAATCAACTCCCCGGTGACCAATAGATACGCGCTCACATGGATTGCGGTGGGGATCACGTCGTTGCTGCTCTGGCTCATGTTGACGTGATCGTTGGGATGCACCTTGCTGCCCAGGCGCTCGGCGGCAAGATGCGCGATCACTTCGTTGGCGTTCATGTTGGTGCTGGTGCCGGAGCCGGTCTGGAAGATATCCAGCGGGAAGTGGCGATCATGTTTGCCCTCGGCGACCTCTTGCGCCGCCGCCATAATCGCCTCGGCGCGCGCTGCGTCCAACAAACCCAAATCCCGGTTGACCGCCGCCGCGGCCCCCTTGATCATCCCCAAGGCGCGAATCATGGCGCGCGGGAAGCGGTAGTGGGAAATTTGGAAATTCTCCACCGCGCGCTGGGTCTGCGCGCCATAGAACGCGTCGGCAGGAACCCGGATTTCACCCAGGCTGTCGTGTTCAATGCGATACTCAGTCATGTGGACTCCCTATGGTGGTAAACGGCGCAGGGCCGTCCGGATAAGACGAAGAACGGAAGGGCAGACGGCACAGATCAGTCGTCTCGCCACCTGCCATTGTACCATCGCCAATTTCGCACAACAATTTGACAGGCGCCATAGCCTCAACTTAGAATCATGAAACAGGAGTTCAGGAGCAAGGATTAACGCATGGCAGAAACCATTCTCGTCGTTGAAGACGACCGGCGCATTCGCGATCTGTTGCGCCGCGGGCTGCTCTTCGAGGGCTATCAAGTCGAAACCGCCGAAGACGGCGAAAGTGCCCTGCGCTGCGCGCGCGAGCGCGAACCCGACGCCGTCATCCTCGACCTCATGCTGCCGGGCATGGATGGGCTGGAAGTCTGCCGCCGCCTGCGCAGCGCTTCCAATGTGCCCATTCTCATGCTGACCGCACGGGATACCGTGCCCGACCGCATCACCGGGCTGGATGCCGGAGCCGACGACTATGTGGTCAAGCCCTTCCACTTCGAGGAACTACTGGCACGGCTGCGCGCCATCTTCCGCCGTCATCGCGCCGATGGGCCGGGCGACACCTTGCGCTTCGCCGACGTCACCCTCAACCCGCGCACTCGCCAAGTCTTCCGCGGCACCGACGAAATCCAGCTCACCGCCAAAGAATTCGACCTGCTGGAACTCTTCATGCGCCACCCGGGCCAAGTCTTGACCCGTGAGGTCATCTACGAACAGATTTGGAACTACGACTTCGGCGGGGAGAGCAACATCATCGAAGTCTACGTCCGCTATCTGCGCACCAAGTTGGAAGCCGGGGATAAGCCGCGCCTGATCCAAACCGTTCGCGGCGTAGGCTACGCCTTGCGCGAAGCGTAGTCGCGACGGCCCACCGCCTAAGCCACGCTTGATCTCCGCTTCATCTGCCTCTCAAGTGAGCATGCCATGCTATCCCTATGGCATCGCACGAACCACTGCACTATCCACTGGCAGCGGCGTTTGCGCGCCGCCGTGTGCCGCACACCGGTCATGCGCGCCCCGCGCATAGCACTATGACCATCCGCCTACGGCTCACCCTCTGGTATACGGCCTTGCTGGGGACGACGCTGATCCTCTTCAGCTTCATCTTCTATTCCACGCTGGCTGCCAATCTCTGGATCCAAACCCAACAGGACACGGCGCGCCAGGCGAACGACATGGCTGCCATCGTCGCGTTGCAACTCCAGGGGGGCATCGTCTTCTTGCGTCAGGGGTCGTTGCGAATCGAATTTCCAGAGTTGGACCTCTTTGCCAGCAATGTCGGCGCACAGTTGGTGGACCTCAACGGGATGATCCTCAAGCGCAGCAGCAACATGGGGTCCATGACCGTCAACAACTACACTCAGGCGCTGGGCGCGATCCGCATGGGGCGCTCCCACCGCTTCTACACCACCAGCGACACTGGCATGCCTTTGCTGGTCCACAGCACACCGGTGACCTATAATCGCACCATCATCGGCGCGCTGCAAGTCATCAAACCGGTGGCGTCGGTGCACAACACCCTGGGCCAAGTCAGCCGCTACCTCATCTTCGGCACAGCCTTCAGCCTGATCTTGGCGGCGATCATCGGCGCGTTTTTGGCACGGCGCGCGCTGGCGCCCATTGACACTATCACCAAAACGG
>CAKZVN010000194.1 GCA_937922105.1 uncultured Litorilinea sp. | reverse complement strand
GAGGTCCACCGGCTGGAACGCGAGCTGGCGAAGCTGGAGCATGAACTCCAGGCTGCCAGCCATGCCCAGGACTTGGCACGTATCCAGACGTTGAGCGACGCCTACAGCCGCACACAGACCCAGTTGGATGAGGCGATGGAGGCGTGGGCAATGCTGGCAGAGGCTTAGCGCAAACCAACGGAGGGCGCGCCATGCAACGACTATCGGCGACGGTGTACGGGCGGGTGCAAGGGGTAGGCTTTCGCGCCGCGACCCAGCGTGAGGCTGCCCGGCTGGGCGTGACCGGCTGGGTCGCCAACCGCTGGGATGGGGCCGTGCGCGTGGTAGCCGAGGGGCCGGACGAGGCGCTGCGACGCTTGTTGACTTGGCTACACCACGGCCCGCCCTCCGCCCATGTGGACCGTGTGGACGTGGCATGGGAAGAGGGGACGGGCGAGTTCTGTGGCTTCCAGGTGCGCCATTAGTCGCCGTGCAAGAATAGGGAGTGGCTACGAATCCAGTGCGCCGGTTGTGGACGGAGATTACTCCCAGACGCGCGCCCACTGGCGGCTTTCCGCCGCGCGATAGATGGCAAGCGCGGTGCGTAGCTCGCCCAGCGAGACCTCCGGCCCGGCGGTCAGCGGCTCGCCATAGAGCACCGCGCGCGCAAACTCACGCAATTCATAGCCGAAGGCGGCGCGGCGTCCCTCGTCTTTATAGAGCAGGACTTGCCCGTCGGGGTGGGCACGGTCATAGAGCAGCAGGCGTCCGTTCGTCCCGCGCTCGGTGATCAGTTCGCCCAGGGTCCCGGTGACGCGAAACTCCTCGGCAGGCCCCATGACAGCCCCGGCGTGCAGCGCATCGAACGACGCAACCACCCCGGAGCGGAAGCGCAGCAGGGTGCGCGCCAACGACTCGCCTTCCATCTCCGCCAGGGGGCGCGCCGTCACCGCAGCCACTTCCTCGATCTCGCCCAGCCACATGCGCAGCGGGCGAATCCAGTGTGCGCCGCCGTCAATGCACAGACCGCCGCCTGCCATCGCCAAGCTGTAGCGCCAGGGTGTGACCCCGCCGCCGGCGCGCCGCTCGCCCACCGGATTGCCGAAAAAGGCGCGTGCAGTGATCACCTCGCCGATGGCTCCGGCGTGGATCAGTTCTTGGACTTTGACCGCGTCGGGCCAGTATTGGGCCTGTTCCGCGACCATGAAGACGGTCCCGGCGCGCCGCGCCGCCTCCAAGATGCGGTCGCACGCGGCAACGGTGGGAGCCATGGGCTTTTCCAGCACCACATGCTTGCCCGCGGCAAAGGCGCGCAGCGCCGCTTCCTCGTGCAAGTGGTGGGGCAGCATGATGTCTACGGCGTCGAAATCGCCGTGCGCCAGCGCATCGTCCAGGTCGGTGAACGGCTGTGCGCCGGTCTGGCGTGCCATGTCCTCGGCGCGCCCTGCGTGGGTGTCCACCACCGCAGTGACGACCAGTTCGGGCACATGGGTTTGGATGCCGTGCCAGTGGGCTTGGGCAATACCGCCGCAGCCCACCAGGGCTAATTTGAGGCGTGGCGCATTCGTCATGGTGTGATCACTCTTTGCATAAATGATGGCGATGACTTGCCTGGAGCGTAAGTATCAGAGGGTAGTTTCTTCGAGTCGTCGGATCGCGTCCGAAGTCATGCTAGAAAGGCAAGGGTTCCCCTTCGTTTGCCGTTAGGTCCCCATAGAGTTGTTGCAGGCGGCGCGTCAACGGGCCGGGCAGACCGTCGCCGATGGTGCGCCCGTCAATCCACAATACGGGCGTCAATTCCCCCATGGTCCCGGTGGTAAAGAGTTCGTCGGCGCTGTAGATTTCGGCGAGGGTGATGTTGCGTTCGCGCAGGGGGATCCCATGCGCGTGGGCGATCTGTATGACGACGCCGCGCGTGATCCCCGGCAAGCAACTATCGGCGTGGGGGGTGTGGAGCACGCCGCGCTTGACGTGAAAGACGTTGGTGGCGTTGGTTTCGGAGACAAAGCCGTTGGCGTCGAGCATGAGCGCGTCGTCGGCGCTGGCGGCGTTGGCTTCGATCTTGGCGAGGATGTTGTTGAGCAGGTTGTTGTGATGAATCTTGGAGTCCAAGCTCTGGGGCGAGTTGCGGCGAATGGTGGACGTAATGAGGCGGATGCCGTCGGCGGAGTAGACGGGCGGCTTCCATTCCGCCAAGACGATCAGGCACGTGCCATACTGATTCAGGCGCGGGTCCATGCCGGATGTGATCTTTTTGCCGCGTGTCAGGGTGAGACGGATGTGAACGCCGTCGCGCATGCCGTTGGCTTGCAACGTGGCGAAGATGGCTTGTTTGATCTCCTCGCGCGGCGGGATATGGCTAAATGCCAGGGCGCGGGCCGAGTCGTACAGGCGATCCAGATGGGCATCCAGGCTGAAGATGCGCCCATTGTAGACGCGCAACCCCTCCCAAACTGCGTCGCCGCCCTGCACGGAGCTATCAAAGACCGAGACTTTGGCTTGCTCGCGGGGGAGCAATTCACCACCCACATGAACCAGGATGTCGGCGTTGCGTTCGTCGGGCAGTTTGGGCATGGCGTCACCTATTCCGGCGGCAATCTACTCAAGGCGATTTTGTTGGGTCCACCCACCTTCCCGGAAGCTACGCGCTTCCAGCAAGGTGATGTGCAAGACGGCGCGTAGGATATTAGGGTGTTGCGGCGGCGCGAATGGCATGGGCTGCCAGGCGACGATAGTAGGGCAAGCATTCGTCCAAGAGCGGTTGCAGGCTTGCGGGCACCGGCTCGCCGGATTCGCGATAGGGCTGAAAGCCGGTGGACTGATGGACAGCGGCGTACCAGTGCTTGGCCCAGACACCGTCTTCGGGACGCGGTCCGGCTTGCCATTGCAACATGCGTTCCTCGAACGGTAACCCCAGGCGCAGGCACAGTTCGCTGAGGACACCGCGCGGGTCCAGGAGAATCTGCTTGGCGTCGAGGATGGGCGGCTCTTGGCCCAAGTCGCGCAAGTAGTCGTACAACTCGCTTTGAACGGCGAGACCCGTATCGCGCAGGGTGGGCTGCGCCAGGTTCTTGGCAAGCGAGGGCAGCATGTGGACCGGGTCGCGGATGAGCAAAACGTTGACGGTTGCGCTCAGAAAACTGCGGTCTACCCCCACCAAGTGATGCGCCATCTGTTTCATAAAGAGAACGGGACGGTCGCATGGTCCTAAGATGACCTCGGCAATCACCTGGGCGGCGTCGGTCCGCATGGACGCCATGACTTCCTCCGCAGCAGGATGGGCCGCGCCTGACACGCGCAGATAATGACCGTAGAGTGGCTCATCCACGACGCGGGTGTCGCTCCGTTGCGCAAAGGAGTACATGAGCGCGGTGGAGACGTTGCGCGGCCCGGACCATACGTTGATGCGGCGGATTGTGGCGGCGTCGGCAGACATGGCGTCAAGGGACTGGTGACGGTTGACCGGTGACAGGTGGCGTCGCGGCTGTAACGCCTATGCCCGGCGCAGTTTGCGATAGGTGATGCGATGGGGCCGGTCCGCGGTTGCGCCCAAACGACGGCGGCGATCCTCGGCATATTCGCTGTAGTTGCCGGGGAACCAGACCACTTGGCTGTCCCCCTCGAAAGCCAGGATGTGGGTGGCGATGCGGTCTAGGAACCAGCGGTCGTGGGAGATGATCAGCGCGGTGCCGGCGTAGCTTTCCAGCGCGTCTTCCAGCGCGCGCAGCGTGTTCACGTCCAGGTCGTTGCTCGGCTCGTCCAAGAGTAGAACGTTGCCGCCGGACTTGAGCATCTTGGCGAGGTTGACGCGGTTGCGCTCACCGCCGGAGAGCGCGCCGACCTTTTTCTGCTGGTCCGGCCCGGCGAAGTTGAAGCGGCCCACATAGGCACGCGAGTTGATCAGCCGGTCGCCGATCCGCAGTTGTTCGTTGCCCTCGGAGATCTCTTCCCAGACCGTCTTGTTGGGGTTAAGACCGGCGCGACTCTGCTCTACATAGGCGAGTTTGACCGTGCTGCCCACGGTGAGCGTGCCGCTGTCCGGCTGTTCGTCGCCCACGATCATGCGGAAGAGGGTGGTTTTGCCTGCGCCGTTGGGGCCGATGATGCCCACAATTGCGCCCGGCGGCACGTCAAAGGAGAGGTTTTCATAGAGCAGGTTCTCGCCATAGGCTTTGGAAATGCCCTCGGCGCGGATGACGACGTCACCCAAGCGCGGGCCGGGCGCGATGTAGATTTCACGCTCCTCGCGCGCGCGTTCCATCTCTTGGGAAAGCAACTCATTGTAGGCGTTGATGCGCGCCTTGCGTTTGGTGGCTTGGGCCTTGGGCGACATGTGCAGCCATTCCAGTTCGCGTTCCAACGTCTTTTGGCGCGCGCTGGCGACCTTCTCCTCTTGTGCCAGCCGTTGCTGTTTCTGTTGCAGCCACGACGAGTAGTTGCCCTTCCAGGGGATGCCGTAGCCGCGGTCCAGTTCCAGAATCCACCCCGCGACGTTGTCCAAGAAGTAGCGGTCGTGGGTGACGGCAATGACCGTACCGGGATAGTCTTGCAAGTGGCGCTCCAGCCAGGCGACCGATTCGGCGTCCAGGTGGTTGGTCGGTTCGTCCAACAACAGAATGTCCGGTGCTTGGAGCAGCAAGCGACAGAGAGCGACACGGCGCTTTTCGCCGCCGGAGAGCACTTTCACCGGCGTATCGCCCGGCGGGCAGCGCAGCGCGTCCATCGCCAGTTCCAGGCGCGAGTCCAGGTCCCAGGCGTTGGTAGCATCCAGTTTGTCCTGGACTTCGGCCTGGCGCGCCATCAGTTCGTCCATTTCGTCCGGG
>CAKZVN010000193.1 GCA_937922105.1 uncultured Litorilinea sp. | reverse complement strand
CTTGCCGCTGCCGCTGGGGCCGACGATGCAGACGATCTCGCCGCGGGCAACCTCGAACGAGACATCGGTCAAGGCGCGGATGCGGCGATCGTCGGCGGCAAAGTCCTTGCTCACCTGGCGGACGTGGACCAGGCGCGGTGTGCCGGTCGTAGGTGTTGCGTGCTCGGTTGGGGCAACGATCGGCGACGCGTTCCTGGTCGCGTTCATGGTAGATAGTCGTTGGTGAAGAGTTGGTCGGCGGGCACGACGGTATCTACCAGCCCGATGCGCGCCATGAACTCGGCGGCTGCCTGCCAGTCGGCTAGGTCGGTGGCGCCGGGGCGCGCGCCGGGTGGGGTGCGCCAAAAGTCCAGGGTGGCGTCGAAGACGGCGCGGTTGATGGCTTCGTTGTCGCCGCGCGCTTCGGGCACGAATTCCAGCGCGATGGCGAAGGCTTCATCCGGGTTTGCCAGGGTATAGGCAACGCCGCGCAGGGAGGCGCGGATCATCTTGCGCACCAACTCCGGCTCGGCAGCTAAGGTGGCTTCGTTGGTGACCAGGCCGTTGGAGGGCATGGCGAGATAGTCGTCCAGCCCGAAGACGTTGACCTCTTGACCGTCGAAGCGCAGGACCACCGGGCCGTTGGCAGCGTAGTCCACGGCGGCGTCTACGGTTCCCTGGCTGAGGGCGGCGGCTTGGGTGAAGCCGATGCTCTCCATCTTGACATCCGCTTCAGTCAAGCCACCCGCTTCCAAGATCCCGCGAAAGGCGACATAGTTGGCGCCGAAGGGACCGGGTAGACCGACGGTACGACCGGCTAGATCGGCAGGGCCGCGGATGCCGCTCTCCGGTTTTGCCATGACCACCACCGGGTAGCGGGTGAACCAGTTCATGACGTAGCGCACCGGCAGACCCTGGGCGCGACCGATGACGACTTGGTCGCCGGAGCCGACCATGAATTGGCGCTCATTGAGACCGACCAATTTGATATAGTCATTCTCGAAGCCGTATTCCAGGGCGACATCCAGACCTTCTTCGGCGTAATACCCTTTGGCGATGGCGACATAGAAGTTGGCGAACTGGACGCTGGGGATGAAGCCGACGCCCAGGTCAATGCGGCGTAGCGCGGGGGGCGCATCGGTTGCCGGGGCAGAGGAGGCTGCCGGCGCGCCGACAGGACTACACGCGGCAAGCAGGAGCGCAACCAGCAAGTAGGATAGGAGGAAACGACGTGACATACAGGACCTCTGTCTAGGATGGGTGTCTAGGATGAGATGAACATCAACGTTGCCAACGCAAAGCCCAGCTTTCCAACAAGGCGACGGACCAGTAGAGAGCCTGGGCAATCGCGATCAAGGTAAAGATGGCGACAAACATGAGCGGGGTGTCGAGGATGCCGCGCGCCAGGTTGATGAGAAAGCCCAACCCGGCATCGGCGCCCACGAATTCGCCCACCACCGCGCCGACCACGGCGAGGATGACGCTGAGCTTTAGCCCACCGAAGATGACGGGCAGCGCGGCAGGCAATTCCAAGAGTAGAAAGGTCTGAAGCCGGTTGGCGCGCAGGCTGCGCAGCAGGTCGCGCAGGTCTTCGTCCACGTTGCGCAAGCCGACGATGGTGCTGACCAGGGTGGGGAAGAAGGTGATGAGCGCGCAGACCAGCACTTTGCTGAGCAGCCCGCTGCCGAACCAGATGACCAGCAAGGGCGCGAGCGCGACGATGGGCACGCTCTGGCTGGCAACGATGTAGGGCGCGACCAGCCGCTCGATGGTGCGGTGCTTGCCCAGGAAATAACCGAGCAGGAAAGCCGTGGTCAAGCCTAGCAGCAGGCCGAGAGCGATCTCGGTGAGCGTGACTTGCGTGTGGCGCAGCAGGGTGCCGTCCGCTAGGGTGAGGGTCGCTTTGCGCCAGACGAGCGCAGGGCCGGGCAGGATGAAGGGCGGGTAGTTGCGCCACGCAACCAAGCCGGACCACGCCAGAATTCCCGCGCCGATGACCACGGGAATCAGCAGCTTGTCGGCATGGCGGCGCACAAAGCCTACTCGGCGCACACGCGATTTCTGGGAAGTGAGGGCGACGGTGGTTGTCTGTTCGTAAGCCATCTGTCCTGTTTCTGAAGCGAGTGACCGGTGAAAACTGCTTGCCGGACACAAAGAGTTCGTCGGCCTATGCAACGAAAAACGCCCGCACAGGCGTTTACCTGCGGGGCGTGGCGGTGGTATAGCAGCTTGAAGCGACGCGCTCTAAAACCCCCGGCGACCGGCGCCTAGTTGCCGCAACTGCCCTTAATTAGAACGCCCGAAGTCGCGAACGACTTCGGGCGAAAGGGCATGCATAGCAAAAGGACGCCGGACCGCGCGCGGCCCTGCGGCACGACTGCCCACACTGCCACCTTCTTTCATCCGGACTATACCGTCGGCGTCGGACTCGTAGGCGCAAACCTACCCACCGAACTCGTGCAGCGGACACCGGCGGACCGGCATCCGGGCTGCTCGCGGGCTTGTCGTTGGCAATTCCGAGCGGAACCCGCCCGGCAACGACTTACCGCCGATCGGGAATTGGACGGTCGAACATGGTTCAACGGTCCTCACCCTGCCCCGAAGGTTTGATCGTGTACGATTCGATTATGAGTATTAGTATAGTGTAGCGCGCAGGAGACGACAAGTGAGGAAGGTTCCCACAGACGCGCAAGTTATGCCTCCGGTTTGACCCCCGCGCGCGGAGTGCGCTACAATTTTTGTATGAGCATGATTCATTTGCTGCCCAGCGAGGCCGAGCGCCGGCGGACTGCGCTGTTGGATTTAGATTTGGCGGAAGTGACAGAGGTGGTTACGGGGCTGGGGCAGCCCGCATTTCGCGCGCGCCAGCTTTGGGAGTGGCTCTACCGGCGCTACGCGGCGGATTTCGACGCTATGCATACGTTGCCGAAGGCGCTGCGCGAGCGCCTGGCAGAGGAGTACACGGTACAGGTGTTGACGCCGGTCGCTCAGGTAGTCTCGGCGGCGCGGGATACGCTCAAGGTGTTGTTCCGTCTGCGCGACGGGCAGACCATCGAAGCGGTCTTGATGCTCTATGACAAGCGGCGCACGCTTTGCATCAGCAGCCAAGCCGGCTGTGCCATGGGCTGTACGTTTTGTGCCACCGCGCAGGGCGGCTTGGCGCGTAACTTGACGGCGGGCGAGATTGTGGCGCAGGTGTTGTTCTTTGCCCGCTATTTGGCGGATCCGGCGCTTGAGCCGCAGACCGAGGTGGCGCGGCCCACGACGGTGACCAACATCGTGCTCATGGGCATGGGCGAGCCGATGCACAATTACAATAATGTGTGGAAGGCGCTGCGCCGCTTGACCGACCCGGAGGCCTTTGGGCTGGGCGCGCGCAATATTACCCTGAGCACGGTCGGGCTGGTGCCTATGATTGACCGCATGGCAGAGGAGGGCATCCAGATCGGGCTGGCGGTGAGTCTCCACGCGCCCAACGACGCGCTGCGGAGCAGCTTGGTTCCCATCAACAAGCGCTACGATGTGGCGACGTTGTTGGATGCAGCGGCGCGCTATACGCAGAAGACAAAGCGCCGGGTGACCTTTGAGTACGCGTTGATGGCGGGAATCAACGACAGCCCGGAACTAGCCCACGAACTGGGCGCGAAGATTCGCCATTTGTTGTGCCATGTCAATCTTATCCCGCTCAACCCGGTGCCGGACAGTCCCTATCAGCCGACCAGCGATGCGGATACGGCGGCGTTTGCGGAGATTTTGCGCAGCTATGGGATTTCGACGACGGTGCGGCTGCGGCGCGGGATCGAGATCAATGCCGGTTGCGGGCAATTGAAACGGGCGCTTGCCGCGTAGAGCCGGGCGAAGGCGGAGAAGGTTATTCCCCTTTCTGGGAGTTACGAACTTCCGGGAAGGGAGCGATGAGCCGGATTGTGATGCGTCAGTAGGATACAAGAAGAAGACGGCGGGACTTCTCATTGTCCCGCCGTCTTTGTTTGTGTCCGAAAGTCCGGTCGCGTCTGCTTACACCATGTGAGGCGGACGAAAGGGGTCAGGGAGGCGACTTAGACCTTTTCGTAGGTGCGGATGCAGGTCGCGCAAAGCCGCTTGGCGACGGGCCTGCCGGCCTCCATGACCTGGACCTTTTGGATGTTGATGTTCCAGCGGCGGCGGGTCGCCTTGCGCGACCACGGTCGGTTGTTGCCGAACTGCGGGCCGCGGCCGCATTGTTGACACTTCGCCATGATCAAGCTCCTTGAGACATACGGAATTTCGCCCACGGCACATCATACGACCGCGGTGTATCTCGACTCGTAACTTTATTAGAGTAGCACGCGCGAGGTTGTCTGTCAAAAGTTGGGCGGGCCGCGCGGGAACACGGGCGCGCCGTAGTACTTTGCCGGGAAACGCGGAAATTTGTCCGAATGCGCGGAGACGAGTATCCTGAACAAGATCGGCACGCGTCAAGCGCGCCGGGCTTTCCGGGCACCGTACCGGTCAATTCTCCTGCAGGCTTTGGGTTCAACAGGCACAGAACATCATCCACGCACCAACCAGGTAAAACCACGTAGAAAACGGAGTCGGATGGGCAAGGTACGCATTGTCACCGATAGCAACGCATATCTCCCCCCGGAGCTGATCGCCGAGTACGGGATCGAGGTGATTCCCCACCGGCTGAAGGTGGGGTCGTCGCTGTTCGAGGAGACGCGCGACTTCACCGCGGACCAACTGTTCGCCAAACTGCGGGAAGCGCAGGCGGGCGGTGTTCACCGGTTGCCGGATGTGCACGCCGCGGACCTGAACACGATTTTGGACATATATCAACGGCTGGGCAAGCAGACCGAGCAGATTGTCTCCATCCACATGAGTCACCAGCTCAGCCCGATGTGGCAGCAGGCGCGTCGCGCCGCGGAGATGCTCAAGGGGCGCTATTCCATTCGCGTGATTGATAGTTTGAGCACGTCGTATGGGCTGGGGCTGTTGGTGGAGCAGGCAGCAAGGGCGGCGGCAGAGGGCGCAAGTCTCAGCGAGATTGCGCGCATCACCAACGGCGCGATTCCCCATCTGTATGTAGCGATTTTCTCCGAGAGTCTGAGTTATTTGGAGCGCAGCGCGCGGCTTAGCCCCTCCCAGAGCATCCTGGGCACCATGCTGGGCATCAAAGCGATGTTGATGATGGAGGACGGCAAGTTGGCGCCGCTGGAGAAGGTGCAAACCCGCGATGAGGT
>CAKZVN010000192.1 GCA_937922105.1 uncultured Litorilinea sp. | reverse complement strand
CCGAATTACAACGCGCGGCCCAGGAGGCCAACATCCCCGTGCGCCTGGTCAAGGGCGGGCTGTTCGACAAGCTGGCACGCGAAGGCGTCAATGCCCAGGGCGTCGCGCTGGAGGTAGGCGACTATCCCTATGTAGAGTTGGACGCCATCCTCGCCTACGCCAAGCGGCTGGGCGAGCCGCCCTTTTTGCTCATCCTGGACCATCTGCAAGACCCACAAAATTTGGGCACGTTGATCCGCACGGCAGAGGCGATGGGCGTTCACGGCATCTTGATCCCCGACCGCCGCGCGGCACGCATCACCCCCGCCGTCACCAACAGCAGCGCGGGCGCGGTGGAACGCATGCGCGTGGCGCAAGTCCCCAACCTCAATCAGGCGATTGACTTCCTCAAAACGCGCAACATCTGGATCGCGGGGCTGGACAGCGATCCGGACACCCCCCTGGTGCAGCCCAAAATGCTCGACGGTGCATTGGCACTGGTGGTGGGCAGCGAGGGCAGCGGTCTCAGCCGCCTGACGCGCGAGAAGTGCGACTTCCTCGTGCGTCTCTTGATGGTCGGTCAAGTGGAAAGTCTCAACGCCGCCGTTGCCGGCAGCATCGCGCTCTACTTGGCGCGCCAAGCGCGCACGGTCACGGCAGGTTGAGCCGCCGGGTCCTATGCGCGCCGAGTTTGTCGATCCCCACGGTCCCTATTGGAATGCCACCATTGACCAGATCGGCGCCCTGCTCCACGCCGGACAAAACCCGACCCTCTTTCCCTATCACTTCCTACAAGTCGTCTTGCCCAAACTTGGCGGGCACATCGTTTGGTTGGTGGAAAACGACACGCGCGTCGGGGTAGGCTTTCTCTTTCCGCGCCACCGGCTACGTCGCCCCGGCGAAACCGAGCCGCCTGCGCCGCCCATCGGCACGCGCGCCTTCACCTTGCGCTACCATGCCGTCCGTGAAGCAGGTGCGGTCACGCCTGCCCTCGCCGCGGCAGCCACCGCCGCCGTCGCCGCGCAACTGGATTGTCCCCACATCACTTTCTATGACCCGTCGGCCCCCGACCACACCTACAGCGGCTCGACCCAGGTCATCCAGAACGTAGACTTGGGACGCCCCTACGCCGACGAGGCCGCGCAGATTCCCGCGCTCCACCAACGCATCTGGGGCAGCCCACCTGAATACCTCTACCCCGCGGATATTCACAGCGACCAATTCGCTGCGGGCACATCGCTGGTCGCGCGCGTGGACGGGCGACTGGTAGGCTTTCTCTTCGGCTTTTTCAAATTCGACGGCCCGCCGCTGCCCGCAGACTGGGAAACGCGCTTCCGCGGCGCGCTGCGCCTGGAGTCCCAGACCATGGGCGTTCACCCGGACTATCGCGGTATGCGCATCGGCAATCTGCTCAAGCGCATGCAGGCCGAGCAAGCGCGGCAAGCCGGCATTGCCATCGTCAACTGGACAGCCGACCCGCTCCAATTCGCCAACGCCGCACTCAATTTCGGTCTGCTGCGTGCTGTAGCTTTCCACCACTACCCGGATTTCTACCCGTTTCGCAACGAGTTGAACCGTGTACCCGCCTCGCGCTTCGCCCTCACGTGGCTGGTGGAAAGCGCGCGCGTACGCGATGTCCCGCTCACCGGCGCGCGCACGCTCATACTTGACCTGGGCCAACATCCGCACATCCGTCGCGTCAACGACGGCTGGTGGCATGTAGATTTTACGGCGGACAGCGACCTCATCGCGGTCGAGATTCCCGCAGACTGGACCGCGCTCCAGCAACGCGCGATCGAGGAAGCCATGCGCTGGCGCGACGCGACCGACCGCCTCTTCGCGCACTATGTAGGGAGCCGTCCCGGTCAATATGTGATCACCGGCGTGGCGACCGACGGCGACCGGCGCTATCTCCTCGGTCAACGCGTGCACGACGGTCTCTGGGAGCATCTAGGACATGTGGACCCGCAACCGAAGGACTAGGCGCGTCCCAGCAGCCGGGTCATGTGAGCCAACGTATCGTCCGGGTTTTCCTCCGGCGACCAACCGCGATGGCGCACGATCAACGCCGCCATCGCGCCCACCACAGCGAGTAACGCAATCCATTGCGCGGTCGCCAACTGGCCCATGACCCAGGCATCGGGGCGGAACATCTCGACCCAAAAGCGCCCCAGCGGATACGCCACCAAATAGAGCAACACCCCGTCCCCCCGCCGCAAGGATGCGCCGAAACGATGGATCACCCACATCAACACGAAGAACAGGGCCAAATTCCACAGCGCTTCATAGAAGAAGGTGGGATGAAAGCCGTTGTTGGCGTACCATTGCAGCGTCGCCTCGGTCAAGTCCGGCGCGCCGCAATACTGCACCTCGCGCGGCAGGTTGGGGGGCGGTTGGCACGGAAAGCGCGGGTTAATATGAAACGCCCAGGGGAGATTGGTGGGCGGGCCGTACAACTCCTGGTTGATGAAGTTGCCGATGCGTCCGATGGCTTGGGCGAGCAAGACATTGGGGGCGATGTAGTCCAGATAGCGCACCGGGTCCAGGGCATTAAAGCGACAATAGAGCAGGATCGCCAGCGCGCCGCCCGCCAACCCGCCGTAAATGCCCAGGCCCTGGAAGCCGCCGTCCCAGAATTTGATAATGTCCAGCGGGTTATCGCGATAATAGGCCCAGCCTAACCCATCGGCAGGCGAACTGAACACATGATAGAGTCGCGCGCCGATGATGCCCGCAATCAACACCCAGGCCAAGAGATTCCAAATATGGTCCGGTTCGTCGCCGGCGCGGCGGGCGTAGCGCGCGGAAATCCACGCCGCCAGCGTCGCGCCACCCACGATCAACACCCCATACCAATGCAATGAAAAAGGACCGATGTCGAGAATGACCGGGTTCATACAACGCCCTTTGCAATCCGTGATGCGTTTGGCAGCGAGGCTACAATCTATATGGCAGCACCGGACACGCGGGCTGTACTGCGCCTGCCTGATTCCGGCATGGACCTGGCTGATGACGGGCTGCACGGTCGCGGCGCCGCCACCGTCCCCCACACCGATCCCCGTCGTTTTGCCGCCGGTCTTTGCTGCAGACGCCGCACAGGCCTTACCCGCGTTGGTGGCTGCCGAGCGCGCCGCAGCGCGGCGCGGCGACGCCGCACTGCTCGCCCTCCTCTGGGCCGAAGAGGCTACCGTCCGCGACGGGCGAGGAACCGCCGATCCCGCCGACGACTACCATTGGCGCGGACGCGCCGCCATCCTCGACCGCTATCGCCTCGCTGTCTTCCCCAGCCCGCCGCCCCCATTGCCTGATTCGGCCTTGTCCGGTGCCGTCCCGCAGGTGCATGGCGACACCGCAACCTTGACCGTGAACGGCGACCGGTGGCGCTTTGTGCGCCGTGACGGACGCTGGTGGCTGCTGGAACTCGCCTACAGCCTGGAGCCTTCATAGGGTTCGCCGGCGAGATACGGTCTACATCCCGTTACTCCGTGCGCGCAGACCGCGGAATAGGTTAATAAGGCGCGCCGCGCTCCAGCCAGGTTTTCAATACCGTGCCCACGCGCGCCAGGCTGTCCACATTCAATTGGTTCAGGTCATCATTGAGCGTGTCGCGGTGAGGATAATTGTAGTCGGACAAGGTTGCCGCCGGGATGTTGATCTCGCGGAAGCGGGTGTGCGCGTCGGTGGCGGTCCAGGTCGGCTCGTTGATAAACCAGTTGCCGAAGCCTAATTCCGCCGCCACCGCCCACAGCGAACGCGTCAACGGGACATAGCTGGTGCTTTCCGTATAGAGCCGCTGGTTGTGATTGCCCACCATATCCACATAGAGCGCAAAGCGCGGGGTGCGACAGCGTGGAATGTCGGTGTCGAGCCGTTGTACCAGCGCCGCGCTGCCCATCGCCGCTTCCCAGCCCTGGATGCCGTCATTCTCCTCGGCATCCAGGAAGACCAGACAAACGGTATGCCCGGTCGCGATCACGTCCAGCGTGCGTGCCAATTCCAGCAGCACAGCTGCACCGGACGCGCCGGCATTGGCGCCCAACGTGGGCCGGTCATGGTTGGCGGGGTCGGGGTCGCGGTCGGCGCGCAGCCGGGTATCGTAATGGGTCATCAACAGCGCGGAGCGCGCCGGAGCCGGGTTGGCGCTGCGGATGGCAATGATGTTGCGCGCCGGGCTGTTGTTGCCCGCGGTAAAGGGTTGGATCACCACATCCCAGCCCAGACTGCGCAACTCCTCCACCAACCAATCGCCGGCGGCAATGTTGCCTGCCGACCCGGTCGGTCGCGGGCCATACTCCACCTTCTTGGTGGCGTATTGCAACGCGCGCGCGCCGGAGAAAGGCTCCACGGCAAAGGAAGGCGTCAGCAGCCCATAGCCCAAATAGGCGAAATAAGCCACCGCGCCTGCCAACACCCCAGCCAGGATCAACTCGATACTATATCGGCGCAGCCGCAACATAGCCCTTTACTCCCTCCCCTGTTCCCCGCGCTTGCGAAAGACCAGCCGGATGGGTGTCCCGGTGAAGGGATGGTGCTCGCGGATCCGATTCTCCAGATAGCGCTCATAGGAGAAATGCACCAAGTCCGGGTCATTGACGAACAGAATGAAGGTCGGCGGTTCGGCCTCCGCCTGCGTCGCATAGTAAATCCGCAGGGGTCGCCCGCCCTTGCTGGGCGGGGAGACACTCTCATAGGCAGAGCGAATCAGTTGGTTCAGTTCGCTGGTGCCCAGGCGGTGCTTGCGCGCCTGAGCCACCACCAGCGCCGTAGGCAGTACCTGATGAATGCGTTGCCCCGTCTTGGCGCTGATGTAGATCACCGGCACATAGTCCAAAAATTTCAGCTGGTTGCGCACGGTCTTGGTGTATTCGTGCATGGTATTGGTGTCTTTTTCCACCGCGTCCCACTTGTTCACCACCACCACCACGCCCTTCATGCGCTCCAGCACATAGCCGGCGACGTGCGCGTCTTGCGCGGTCACACCATCCACCGCGTCAATGAGGAGTAGGGCCACATCGGCGCGATCAATGCTGCGCATGCTGCGCAGCACGCTGTACTGTTCGATGCCTTGCTCGATTTTCCCGCGGCGCCGAATGCCCGCCGTGTCAATCAGGAGAATGGATTGCCCCTCATAAACCAGCCGCGTGTCAATCGGGTCGCGCGTTGTCCCCGGAATATCGGAGACAATCGAGCGCTCCATGCCCAACAGCGCGTTGAGCAAGCTACTCTTGCCCACATTCGGCCTGCCTACGATGGCGATGGCGGTGGTGGTATCGTCCTCGGAATCGTCGGGCGGTGACGGCGGCAACGCCTTCACCACCTCGTCCAGGAGATCGCCTACCCCATCCCCGTGATAGGCGCTGATGGGATACGGCTCGCCCAGGCCTAGATTCCAGAACTCGACGGCATCCAGGCGGCTGCGCTGACTCTCGGTTTTGTTCACCGCCACGAAGATGGGCTTGAGCGTCTGGCGCAAGACCTCAGCGATGTCCAGGTCTGCAGCGGTCACTCCTTCACGACCGTCCACCACCAAGATCACCGCGTCGGCTTCCTCCACGGCGACGCGCGCCTGATTCTGGATCTCGGTGACGAAGAGCGCCGAGTCCGACGCCAGCGCTTCCACGGTTTGCAGCGGGCGGGCGCGCGCCATCTCGGTGGGCGACTCCAGCCCGCCGGTATCAATCACCACAAAGGCAACGCCGTTCCACTCCGACTCGCCATAAATACGGTCGCGCGTGGTGCCGGGCAAGTCCTCCACAATGGCTGTCCGCTTGCCGATCAAGCGGTTGAACAACGTTGATTTGCCCACATTGGGGCGACCCACCAGGGCCACCACCGCATTCGGTGTACGCATAAATTCGAACTCATTTCCCAAACGAACAATCGCCGCACCCCGGCGCATTCCCCGGCAGCGCCGGCGAAACGAGCCGGGCCTGCTCAGGGCGTGGGTATCTGCAACGGCGACTCCGGCGCGGCAGGAGCCGGAACAGTCAGAGTCGGAGTCACCGTTGCCGTGCCGGTGACCGGCGCCGTAACGGTGGCAGGGATGGTCGCAGTCAGGACCGGTGTTGCCGTCAACTCCGGGGTCGGCGTCGCGAGCGCGGTGATCACCACCTCCACACTTTGGGGCAACACCCCTTGCACCCGGATCCCTGTGGGTACCACCACGCGCGGGGTCACAATGTGGTTCCCCGGCAACAACCCGCCCAAATCCAAAATCACAAAGACATCGTCCGGCCCCAGCGACTCCAGCAGCGGCAAGGGACCGCTCAGAATCACATCCACGGTCTCCAGCGCCACAGTCGCATCCAGCCCTGGCGCCAACCCCTGGATGATGGGCGGATGGCGCACCGTCGCGCCGCCCTCGATGGGGGTAATCCCCGCCGTGACATTCACCGTGTTGCCTTCCAAGACCGTCACGCTCTGGGGAACCAGGAGTTGCAAACGGCGCTGGATGTCGGCGGTTGCGCCGTCCAGGGTCACCGGTTCGGTCTCCACAAAGCCGGGCACTTGCGCCAAGACATCGGTCGCGCCCAGCAACACCACCGTAGACGGCTCCACGCGCACGGTGCTCAAGCGATAGCCTGGGGTCGGTTGACCGATGAGGTTGACGCGCACCGCCACCTCCTTGCGACCGGGCCATTGTTCCACCGGCACCACCACATGCACCATCAGGGGCGTGACTTCCACGCGGGTCACGGTCTGCCCCAGGGCATTTTGCGGCACGACAGTCTGGTTGCGCTCCACTTGGCTCTTGGCATTGCGCAAGAAGACCTCGGCACGCGCCAGCGTTACCTGTGACACCTGGGTCTCCGGCCCACTCACCGTCACCGTCATCGGCTCGACCACCGGCTGTTGCCAGTCATAGCCGAACGCAGTGGTATCCATAATGTCCACCCGCACCGGTACTTCTTTGGAGATCACCCGATCCAGTTGGACACGCAGCGCCGGGCGTTGGATGTCTGTGATTGTCACCTTCGGGTCCCGGCTGGTGACCACCACGGGCACATCGTGTGTCCCAGGGCCAAGCCCGGCAAGGCTGATATAGGCCGTGAAATCGCCCGCACTTAGATTATCCCAAGAGCTTTTGGGGGCCTGTAAGGTAACCTGCACTGTCTCCTTGCTCAAGTCCTGCACCGGCAGCAACCCTTCCGGGATGCCCAGCACCGTCACAGGCAAGCGCTCACCGTAAACCCCCTGGATGATGGGATTCTCTTGGTTGATCGCAATCAGCCAGATGATCAACGCGACGACCAGCGCCAAGCCCAAGGAGTTGAGCTGTTCCATGACGCGACGCCAGCGCGTGCGTGCGCTGCGCTCGGCGAAACTCTCGGAAGCGATCTGCATGCGGATACATCCTTACTCCAACAACCGGCCCGGCAGCCCCGCTCTGTCCATGGGGACAAGCCCAGCGAGGCACGCCTGGGCAGGCACGCTGCGAGCTACGGGCGGTAGAAGTCGCTCAGCAGCGTGCGCAGGCGGCCGGGGTCCGTGCGTAACAGCCGTCCGTTGCGCGCCACCGACAGCGTCCCCGTCTCCTCGGAGACGACCACCGACAGCGCGTCGGCCTGCTCTGTCACGCCGATGGCGGCGCGGTGACGCGTGCCCAGCTGCGTATCCGTCAGCGCGCGCTGTGTCAGCGGCAAGACGCAGCTCGCCGCGGCGACGCGGTCGCGCGAAATGATCACCGCGCCGTCGTGCAGCGCCGTATTGGGGAAAAAGATGGTGGTCAACAGCTCTGCCGTCACTTCCCCGTCAATTGCAACACCGCGGTCAATGAACTCGCCCAAGCCGGTCGCACCCTCGAAGACAATGAGCGCGCCCGTGCGCCGCTCTGCCATCTGCTCCACCGCCTTCACCACCTCGCTAATGACCTGTTGCGTGGTCGTATTGTCGGTGCGACGCACGAAGAGGGGGGCGCTGCGGCCCACGCGTTCCAGTGCGCGGCGCAGTTCGGGCTGGAAGATCACCGGGATGGCAAAAAGCACCACCGCGGCTGTGTTGTTGATCAGCCAGCGGAAGGCGGTCAACTGGACCACCTGATTGACCATCGCAGTGACCAGCCCGATCACCAACATCCCGCGCACCAACTGGATAGCCTGGGTGCCGCGGAAGAGTTGCAATAGGCCGTAGAAAATGAGCGCGACCAGCGCAACATCCAGGATGTTGCGCCAATCTTGTAAACGGCCCAGCGAGAGCAAGATCTCGGTCATGTCATGTCAGCGGCACGCCACCTAAAAGATGGGCTAGAATCGCCTTTTGGGCATGGAGCCGGTTATGCGCTTGGGGGAACGCCAGGCTATGCCGCCCATCCAACACCGCGTCGGTGATCTCCTCGCCCCGATGCGCGGGCAGGCAGTGGAGCACGCGCACGTTGGCGTTGCCCGTGTGCGCCAAGAGCGCGTCATTGACCTGATAAGGCGGGAAGACCTGGCGGCGCTGGGCCGCCTCGGCCTCTTGGCCCATGCTCGTCCACGTATGGTGTAGATCAAATCTGCGCCCACCACCCCGTCCAGGTCGTCGGTCACCGTCACCGATCTCCCGTTGAGCAGCGCCGGGTCGGGCTGGTAGGCGGGCGGCGCCACCACGCGCATTGGCATCCCGACTTTAGCCGTCGCCTGGATCAGACTGGTCGCCACGTTGTTGCTGCCGTCGCCCACATAAACCAACGTCAACCCCTCCAACGTGCCGAAGTGTTCCCAGATGGTAAAGAGGTCCGCCAACGCCTGGCACGGATGGCTGAAATCACTCAAGCCGTTGATCACCGGGACCGTACCCCATTCCGCCAATTGCAGAATATGGTCATGGGCGAAGACGCGCGCCATGATGCCGTCGCAGTAACCGCTCAGAACGCGCGCCACATCGGGCACGCTCTCGCGCGTCCCCAAGCCCACCTCCGTGGGCGCAATGTAAAACGCATGACCGCCCAGATGCTGCATCCCCATCTCGAAACTGACGCGCGTGCGCAGGCTCGGCTTTTGGAAAAGCAACGCCAAACTCTTGTGCTCTAGGATGGGCAAGTTATGACCGATGCGGGCGCGCTCGGCCTTCAATTCGCGCGCCAAATGCATCAGCCCCCACAGTTGGGCTGCTGATAACGACTCGATATCCAAAAAATGCGACAACGCCGGAATGGGCATGTTGGTTCAATCCTTCATCTGTGTTGCTGGACCGGTGTGATGCTCGGTCGGAATTCGCGTACAACCGGCATCTCGGCAGGGAGCATTCGGCGAAGCATCGGCTCCACGTGAATGGTCCCGCTGGTGAACGACGGGAAGCAGCCTCCACATCGCGGCACAACCCCGGACCGCAGTCCGGCAGGCTCTGCGACCCTGGGCAAGCTCAGGGCAGCAGACCCCGTCGCCTGGCTTCCGCCTCGTCAATCATCGGGTTGCTGAGCGTGCCCAGCCCCTCCACCTCCACCGTCATGACATCACCGGGCTGCACAGGGCCGACGCCCGCGGGGGTGCCGGTGAGGATCAGGTCGCCCGGCTCCAACGTCATAAAACGCGTCACATGCGCGATCACCCGCCCGATGGAATAGATCAACAGCGCAGTGTTGCCGTCCTGGCGCAACGCGCCGTTGACCGCGCAGCGCACCGCCTTGCCCGCCGGGTCAAACGCGGTGTCCAGCCACGGGCCGACCGGCGCAAAGGTGTCAAAGCCTTTGCCGCGCGTCCATTGACCGTCTTGCTTTTGCAGGTCGCGCGCGGTTACGTCGTTGGCGACGGTATAGCCGAAGATGACGCTTGCCGCATCGGCTTCGGCGACATTGCGACAGCGTCGCCCAATCACCAACGCCAACTCGCCTTCGTGGTCCACGCGCGACGAGATGGACGGATAGACGACCGCTTCGTCCGGCCCGATCACCGTCGTGGGCGGCTTGAGAAAAATCAACGGCTCCGGCGGGACCTCGTTGCCCAGTTCGGCCGCGTGTTCGGCGTAGTTGCGCCCCACACAGACCAACTTGGTGGGCGTTACCGGCGCAACCAGCCGCACGCTTGTTACGGGACGCGCTGCGCCTTGCACCACCACGCCCAGATAGGGCGCGTGGGCCAACGGATAGATTGTCTCCCCATCCAGCAACCCCCACGCCGGCACCAACGTGACCGCCGACGCCGCGGGCAACCGTTCTACAAAGCGAATAAAGCGCATGCCCCGATCCTAATCTGTTGCGCGTGTTGAGGTGCGCGTGTTGAAGATGGTATTCGGTGAAACCGCGACGCTTGCCGGGGGCAAGACGCCACAGACCCCTCGCATAGACTCCCTATTCAGTATACTGCGCGCAGCCAAGTTTCGGTGCGAACCGGACTATACCGCTCACGCTGCGCGCCGCAACGCGCCCGCTTAAGAAAACCGCGTTTCGTTGATGATCAGTTGGAACGAACAGCCCAGAAACTCAATGGCGCGCCGCACCATGGTCATGCGTTCCAGGAAGATCTCGAAATACTCGATCACCTGGGCATATTGCACGTCAATTTCCAACTCCAACGCAATAATTTTCTCCTCCGGGCGCACGCGCACAAAACTGCGCGTGGTGGCGTAATTGACGCGATCGTGGATGTCGAAATCCTCCATGCGCGGATTTTGGACGCGCGAGCGATGCACGTCGGCTTTGTCCGCGATGATTAGCGCCGCAGCAACGGCGTTGGTCACCGTGCCGCGCTCCTCCTCGTGGTTGCCGATGGCGTTCATCACCACCGCGCACTCGTCGGTCGGCATCCCCAAGCGTCGCAAAATCTGCCACGCCATCAAACTTCCGCTCAAGGCATGATTTTCGCGGTGGATGACGTTGCCGATGTCATGCAGATACCCGGCGATATGCGCCAGTTCGTAGGTGCGCGGCGGGTGTCCCAGCCGCTCCAACACATTGGCGGCAATGTGTCCCACCAAGCCGGCATGGCGCTGCCCATGCTCCGTGTAGCCCAACGCTTTCAGTGTGTTGTTGGCGGCTTGCAAAAGCGCAATGACCTCCGGGTCGCGGCGCACTTGCTCAAAGGTGACGACGCCAGCCCCTGGCGTCTCGGTCGTCACCTTGTTTTCCCCCGCAGCCGGGACATGATTGGCAGCGTTTTCGGGTACAACCGTGGGGATTCGTTGTGACTGGCTCACCGTCGGGTTTTCCTCATGTTGGGTTTAATTCGTATTCGAGCAGGCGCACAAGCCATGCAGCGGATAGACTCATCCGGCCTGACCAATCGCTGCGGCGCTGATCAACATCGCTGCCAGCCACCACACATTGAGCCGGTGCAACGGTCGGCCTTGATAGACCGCCAACCACATGGGTAGCCAAATCACCGCCAAGAGAGCCAGCGCCAACGGCGCGCGCCCGGCGATCAGCAACAGCAATAGACCGATGTCCGCCGCCGCCAGCAACCCCAGCCCCACATGATCGCGCTTGGCGCGCAGGACACGTCCCTCGCCCCAATTATGCAATGTCCACAGGATGACCAGCGTGACCTGCTGCTCCCAACGCAGATCCTCCGGCGCAACCCCCAGCAACAGCAGCCCCAACAGCCACGGCAACGTCACCGTAACCAGCGAGTGGAGCAGCGCCGGAATATAGCCCACCGTATGGCGTACAATCCACCCGACGACGGCGACCGCCATCACCAGCGCTGTCAGCCAGAGCGCGACCGGCCCCAAGACCCAGGCAATGGCAGCGGCTAAGCCTGCGCTAGGCGCCACCACGCGCACCAGCAGATGCAACACCCCGCGCTCATCGCGACCCAACAGCCGGGCAGCAGGTGAACCCGCCTGCAAGTAAGGCAACCAGACGGGCCGCGCGCCTGCCTGCTCGCGCAGAGGAAGCATCTCCAGCCGGCCCGCCGCCAAGCGCCACAGACTGCCCCAGAGCGGGTCCGCCAAGAGCCAAATCAACGCCAGATCACGCCAGGTTGCCGCCGAGGACACAAGGGGCCATCCTGTCGCCAGCAACGCCGCCAGCACCGCCCACCCTGCCGTCGGACGCAGCGGAGAGTGGCTCAACCAGAGTTGCGCGTTGACCGTGGCGCTCCCGCTCAAGGCCCAAGAGTCGGCAGTAGGCGGCGCTACCACGGCGCGCCAGAGCGCCTGTCCCCGCGCGCGCCAGGCAGGCGGTAGCAACGCGGGCTTGGCAGGAGCTTCAGGCGATATCGGTCGGCGGGCCACACCTTCTCCTTGTTCGGCGACACACACGCCCCGCGCAATAGCTTCGGGACCTACTAGGCCGGGCGCAGAATCTGGGCAAGCGACTCAAAGCGAAAAAACCCACGCGATGACCGAGTGTCTCGCATGGGTTTTCACCCGCCCTTCAGTATAACAGACCCTGGCACAGGTACGAAAAAGTGTCCGCTCTCGCTAGGTTCTGTCTGCAAAGCCGCTACGCCGTTGTAGTCCAATGACTGCCCAGGACGCGAACGGCTGCACGGCTACACAATCACCTCCAATTCCCTCGGCAACAACTCAATCTCCGCCTGGCAGACATTGCTCATCACCACCTCCCCATCCAGATGGACAGGAACCGTGCTGTCGCAGGCAAAGCGGATGCGCGCGGAGCGGGCGAACTCGATCGCGGGGTCGTGGCGATGTGTGGCACGCAATACCTTTGGCAATAGGCGCAGAATCCCGCCAATCGAAAGCGACTTTGCCAACGCAATATCCAACATGCCGTCGTCCATGACCGCGTCGGGGGTCATGAAAAACGCCCCGCCTGTGCGCCGCGAATTGCCCACCGAGACCAGCAACGAGTATTGGCGGCGCTGCTCCCAGGTTTCCGATCCTTTCTCCCAGGCCAAATCTACCAGCGGCGCGCGGTAATGGCGTAGCGCCCAGAAGACCGCGATGAGATAGCGCAACGGCCCGCTGATGCGCTTGATCTTGTAACTTTCCAGCGTGACCTGCGCCTCGAAACCCAGACCGACGTTGTTGCCGAAATAGCGCACCACTTGCTCACCCTGGGGTGACTTCACCGTAGCGCGTCCCAAGTCCACGCGCCGTGTCTGCCCGGCGGCGATCTTGTTGGCGATGGTGGTGAAATCGCGCGAAACTCCCAACATGTCGGCAAAGTCGTTGCCGGTGCCGATAGGCCACAACGCCAGGCGGCCCACCGGCTCCCCACGCTGTGCCGCCAAGGCCAAGCCGTTGATCACCTCGTTGACCGTGCCGTCCCCTCCGACGGCAACCACCACACGATGACCGTTGGCGCGCGCCGCCAGAGCCAGTTCCGTGGCATGACCGCGCCGTGCCGTTTCCACCAAATCAAACTTTACTCCTGCCCCAGCCAAGCGGTCGGTCACTTGGCTGCGCACATCGTGCCCCGCGCCGCGACCGGCACACGGATTGAGAATCACGCAGACATCGTTGGGCATGGCTCATCTCCCCGGCGTGCGCCGAAACCATGAACGATCAAACACCGACGGTCACTCCAATACCCAACACAGCCGCCGCCCACCCAAGTCTGCGCGGGGCGTTGGGACGTTACACAGATTTTTTTGGGAACCAAACCACATCAAAAGCGGGGCGCTGGGGAAGCGCGACCCGGGGAGCTGCCCACTGCTATTCCCGGTGGACCAGGACCAGAGCCTCGCGCGCGGGCACAGTCAAATCGTGCAAGGCGCGGCTGCGCTGAACCGCTTGACCACCCAGCCAGACATCTTGGTAGATGCGCCCGTCCCAGGCTGGGTCCAGGCTGTCCAGCGTGATCTGCGCCGGACTCAACCGGGTATTGAAGACCACCACCGCCGCTGCGTCCGCGCTGCGTCGCAACATGGCAAAGAGACCGTGATCGGCGTACAGGGTCTGCACCGTGCCGGTCCGCAAGACCGGGTGGGCGTGACGCATGGCAATGGCGCGGCGGTGCCAGCCGAGAATCTCCTGATCCCAGCGTTCCGGCTGGTCCCACGGAAATGCGGCGCGGCAATAGGGGTCCGTCGCGCCGCTGAGGCCGATCTCGTCGCCATAGTAGATGCACGGCGCGCCGGGCATGGTCATTTGCAGGAGCGTACAGAGTTTGAGCGCGCTGCGATCCTCGCGCACGGTCCACAGCGTGCGTGCCGTGTCGTGGCTGTCCATGAGGTTGAGTTGCGCCTGCACAATCTCCCAGTCCAGGCTTTGGAGCATGGTCTCGATGGTGCGCGCAAACTCCTGGGCGCGCAGTGTATACAACGCAAAGCCGCCCGGCTTGTAGTCCGTGCGCAAGGTGCGTGCGCCGAAGAAGCCCAGCGCAGCCCGGCTGAGCACGTAGTTCATCACCGCGTCGAAGCGATCCCCGCGCAGCCAGTCGTGCGCTTCGTGCCAGATTTCGCCCACGATGTAGGCGTCGGGGTTGGCGCGCTTGACCACGTGGCGAAACTCCTGCCAAAAGGTGGCGTCGGTGATCTCCTCCGCCACATCCAGCCGCCACCCGTCAATGCCGAACTGGACCCAGAACTCGGCGACTTCCAGCAGATAGGCGCGCATGCCCGGATTGGCGACGTTGAGTTTGGGTAGGGCCGGCATCCCCCACCACGCGCCGTAGTTGATGGGCGTCTTGTCGTCCGGCGGGTAGGGGGTCAGGGGCCAATCGTGGATGTAGAACCAGTCCACATAGGGGGAATTGCCGCCGGTCTCCAACACATGGTGAAAGGGCCAAAAACCGCGACTGGCGTGATTGAAGACCCCATCCAACACAACGCGCATCCCGCGGGCATGGGCGGCATCCAACAACGCACGCAGCGCGTCGTTGCCGCCCAGCAGCGGGTCCACAGTGAAATAGTCGTAGGTGTGGTAGCGATGGTTGGACGCCGAGGCGAAGACAGGGTTCAGATAGAGTGCGGTGATCCCCAACGCGCGCAGATAGTCGAGCTTCTCCACAATGCCGTACAGGTCACCGCCCTGAAAGCCTTGCTCCTCCGGCGGCGTGCCCCATGGCTTGAGCGTGATCCCGGCGGGCAAGGGATTGCGTGCGCTGCGCGCGAAACGGTCGGGGAAAATCTGGTAAAAGACCGCATGTTTTACCCACTCAGGTACACTGACCGCCATCGAGTCCCTACGTTCCAGTTGAGCCTATCGGTGAATAGACCGCCGGACGATGAACTATCCGGCTACCAACAACACCCGCCCAAACGGGCTAACCGCCTCTGCAGTCGCCTGGAGGGGGCGTTGCTTCGTAGCCCAGGGCTTGCGTCCTGGGCGGATCGGCACGCCCCATACGGCGTAAACCCGGCGCAATTGTGGCATAGCTCGCGCCCCCTGTCAATCGCTGCGCTGCTTATGCCTCCAGCGCAGCCAGCGTCGTCCGGAAGCGACTGAGCGCCTCCGGCAACCCGCCGGGCCGGCTGCGGCGCAGCCACAACTCCGCGTGGCGGTCCAACAACGGGCGCAGTTCACCGGCGAGGGCATGGCGCGTGCGCGCGTCCAGCGTCGTGAGCGGGCGCTCCAGCCCCACCTCCACCCACGCCAAGCCGAGCCGTACAGCGACGCGCAGCATGTCCGCGGTCCACGCCAATTCATCGCGGATGAGCGCGGCATCGGCGCGCTGCATCCGGCTGCGCGAGAGTGGAGCCATCACCGTGTCGAGATAGGAGCCGGTCTGCTCCAGCGCGACCGCGGTCACCTTGCCCACACCCTGCCGGCGCGGCGGCAGCCCCTGCGGTAGCACCAACAGCCAAAAGAGCAGCGAAGAGTTGCTGGGGATTGCGCCCGGCAGTTGATAGACATTGCCCAGGTCATAGACCAGCTTGCCCATCACCCCGCTGCGGTCGCGGAAGACATGTGCGTCCAACCAGACCGGGATCAGGCGATGATCGTGCGCGCTGCGCGTATTCCAGCTATAGGCCGCGCCCGCCAAATAGCCCAGATAGCTGATGGGCGGCGTCTGAGGATGACCGTTGTCGCCCCAATCGGTATTGAGCAGGCCGATTGCGCCGTGGTCGAAGCCCGCACGCGCGGCGCCGGCAATGTTGCCCAGCGCATTGTCCGTGCGCCCGGAGAGCGTGTTCCAACTGCTGGTGCCGGGACAGACATAAAAGCTGCGCCCGGAAGCCGCGATCAGCCGCGCGTGGTCGGCAAAGGGATAGCCTGCCTCATAGCCCCACTCCAGGGCGATCACGTCCTGGGGCAACTCCGCGACCAGCCCCGGCTCGTCGCGCACGATGATGTCGCTCCAAAACTGCATGGTCACCCCGTGGCGCCGGCAAAGCGCATACACCTTGAGCAGAAAATCCAGATAGACGCGCCCCGTGCCGCGTGCCTCGCATTCGGCTTTGGAGCGCCCTTGCCCCAGGTCAAAGGTCTCGTCCAGCCCCACGTTGAATTGGCGGCTGCTGAAGTGGGGCAACAATTGGCTGTACAGCTCTTCCAAGAGGGCAATGCTGCCCGGATCGCCGGGACAGAGACTGAACGGCTCGCGCTGGGTAGAGAAGGAATGTTCGATCCCCTCCGCCGATTCGGCCAACTGGTTGTATTGGGGGTGGATCAACCAGCGGTGCATATGCCCAAAGCTGTTTTGATTGGGCACCAGTTCCACGTGACGCGCGCGGCAATAGGCATCGAGCGCCAGGACTTCTTCGCCGGTGATGGGGCTGGCATCTTGCCAGACGACTTCATGTCCCCGATAGGCGAAGGTATGTTCGGTGTACAGTTGAATCTGGTTGATCTTGAGACTCGCCAGCTGGTCAATGGTGGCGTAGAGCGTCTCCATGGTTGGCACGCGCGTGCGCGAGACATCCAGCATCACCCCCCGGTTGGGATAGTCGGGCCAATCCACAATCTGGACACCGGGCAAGGGCGCCAAGTGTCCTTGCGCGTTTACGGACAAGTCCAGTAGTTGGCTCAGGGTGCAGACGGCATAGAACAGACCGGCGGGGTCGTTGCCCACCAGCAACACCCCGTGCGCGTCAACGGTGAGCTTATATCCCTGGGCACGCGCCACCTGCGCCGGGTCCACCACCAAGCGCAACGCGGGGGCGGTTGTGGGCGCAGCCGAGATGGGCACGTTGAGTCCGTGGCGCGCCAAAGCAGCCTGGGCACGCTGGGCGGCAAACAAGAGCGGCTGCGCCGCGCCCAGCAGATCAACGGAAGTCAACTGCGCGGGGTCCAGATTAGCGGCGGTGGGCGTCACCCGTTGGGGCTGCGGGGCCAAGTGGGCAAAGTCAACGGACATGGGGACCCTCTCCGAGTGCTGATGGGTGGTATGGCTGAAGCGAATAGGACAAGCATATCATTGCGGCACGCGCTCCAGCAAACAATAGCCGGAGGCTGAAGCCCCCGGCTACCCATCACACCGGCTGATGCAGTCTGCGACCGAAGAAAGTCATGCTGAGCGCAGCTGCCCGCCCTGAGCGCAGTGAAGGGCAGCATCCCCCTCCGGTGATCTTGTCGGAATTCTTCGTCGCTGCGCTCCTCAGCATAACGCCCACTTGGCGAACGAGCCATGTAGCCCTGGGCACTCTTGCTTACTGGGCTGCCGCGGCGACAAAGTCAATCTCCAGCGTCACTTCCTCCGACACATCGGCGACGCGAGGCACGCTGGGGATGGTCAAGTCGAAGTCCCCACGCATCACCACCGTCGAACCGCTCCCCTGGATCTCGTTTTCGGAAAGCGGGGTCACCGTCACAGCAAAGGTCACGGGCCGTGTGATGGTACGGATGGTCAGGTCACCGGTCACCGTAAACTCGAAGGGCTGCCCCACCGTCACGGTGGTGGGCAGACCCTCAATACGGGTCGGCGTAAAGCGGATGTAGCGATATTCGTCTTGGTTGTGCTGCAAAATGAAGCGCCCGATGGCCTGGTCGCGGAAGCCGTTGTCGGTCGCCAAGCTGCGTGCATCAATCTCGATGGGGCTGATGGTGGTCGCAGTGTAATCGGAGAAGTCAATGGTGACCGAGCCGGCAACCCCATTGCCCTCGCCCGTCACCACCGTGAAGACACCGCTCAACATTTCGGTCAAGATAAAGCGCACACTGGAGCGCGCCGGATCAATCACAAAGGTCACCGCACCTGCGGAAGGCGCTGCCGCATCCTCTGCCGCATTTTCTTCGACAGGCGCAACGGTCGGGGCGGCTTCTTGGACCGGCGGAACGGTCGGTTCGGCAGCCGGCGCACTCGTCGCCGCTGCGGGCGCAGCAGGCGCAGACCCGCCGGCGCACGCCGCCAACAGCAGCACCAGCACGCTCATCACCGGCACAACAAACCGCACAGAGACCCGTTTCAACATAGCTTTCTCCTCAACCATACATGTTCTATTTAACCTGCAGAATTCCAACCGGCAAATGCAACGCCGCATCAACCGGCCCGGCACTCGCCTAAAGCCGCTCCAAGCCCAGTTGCTTGCGCAGCGCCCAATCAAAGAAACCCTCCGGCATCAGGCGCGGGAGCACCCACCCCAGCAACCAGTTGTTTGCCAGCACATAACGCCGCCGCGGCTTGGGCGCGGTCAAAGCCCGGTAAATGACCTCCGCCGCGCGCTCCACCGGCATTGCGCTCGCGGCAAGACGCTTGGTCAGCGCATGCATGGTTGCCATCGGCTTGCCAAAATCGGTGTCGGCATAGCGCGCCAAATCCTGGTTCTCGGCCTTGTCCCAGATGGGCGTCTGCACCGCGCCCAACACAATGGAGATAACCGCAATGCCGTAGAGGCCCAGCTCGCAGCGCATGGCGCTGTTCAAGGCTTCCAACGCATGTTTGGACGCAGCATATGGTCCCATGAACGGGTAGGTGGTGAAGCCGCTCACCGAGCTGATGTTGATCACGCGGCCCGGCGGATGGGGCGCGTCTCGCCGCGCGCCCAGCAACGGGAGCAGCGCCTGGGTCACCGCCACCAACCCCACCACATTCACATCGAACTGATAGCGCAGATCGTCTAGGTCAAGATGCATCAGCGGGCCGGAGATGGCGATGCCTGCGTTGTTGACCAGCCCGGCTAACCCGCGCTCCCCCACCAGCTCTTGTGCCCGCTGCGCCAGCGCGGCAATCTGGTCGTCCTCGATCACATCCACCAGCACCGGCTCGGCGCGCGGGCCTAGCTCGGCGCGCAGCCGCGCCGCGTCTGCCTCCTTACGCACGGTGGCAATCACACGGTAGCCTTTGCGGGTGAGCAACTGCGACGTGGCGTAGCCGATGCCGGTGGAGGCGCCGGTCACCACCACCGTTCCGACAATATCCGGCGGAATCGGGTCCTCGGCAGACCCAGCTGGCGGTAAATCGGTCATTTTAACCGTCCATTTCGTGGTAAGAGTAGCCGCAAACCGCACGGCATACCCTGGCTAATCCTGACGTGAAAGCGCCCCAGCGTCGGTAGAGCCGCTCCCATTTGCCTCGGCATCCCCCAACCCAACGCTTGGTTTGGCGCACCAACGCGCTCGGCGTACAATCCAGATCACGACGCCGGCTTGGCGTCATCGGTCCATCGTCAATACTCAACTGTCAGGGCAAATCACATGAGCCGCCAAAAACCGCTGACCGCCCAAGTCGCCTGCGCGGGTTGAGCCTCTAAGCTCCCGCCAGGGACATTGTCGCAGGTCGTGCGACAACTCGCCGGGTTCTTCCCGGCAACCGCATACCCCGATCTCCTGGTCGGTCTCGGCGAACCGGACGACGCCGCGGTTTACCGCCTCGACGACGCGCGTGCGCTGATCACCACCACCGACTTCTTCACCCCCATCGTAGACGATCCGTGGACCTATGGCGCGATTGCCGCGACCAATGCCCTGAGCGATGTCTACGCGATGGGGGGCGAGGCGCTTTTCTGCCTCAACATCGCCGGTTTTCCCGAAGCTACACCGCCAGAGATTGTGGCGCAAGTCTTCGCTGGGGGTGCGTCCAAAGTACGCGAGGCGGGTGCAGCCATTGCCGGGGGACATACCGTCACCAACCCGGAGCCGTTCTACGGTCTGGCGGTCATCGGTGTCGTCCATCCCGACCGTGTGTTGCGCAAGGGCGGCGCGCAAATCGGCGACCGCCTCTATCTCACCAAACCGCTGGGGACCGGTATCATCACCACCGCCGCCAAACTCACCGGGCCGGGCGAAGCGCCCTGGGCGCGCCTGCTGCGTCGCCTACGCTGGCGTCCCGACCTGAATACCGGCGATCTGGAGGCGGCGATTCTAAGCATGACGCGCCTCAACCGCGCCGCCGCACGCGCGGCGCAGGCCGGAAACGCCGTGAGCGCCACCGACATCACCGGCTTCGGCCTTCTCGGTCACGCCTGCGAGATGGTGCGTGCCATGCAAGAGCACGGAGAGATCGGCTTCCGTATCGTCGCCGCGCAAGTTCCGCAGTTACCGGGCGTCGAACGCTACATCACCGCGGGCTATCTGACACGGGGTCATCAGCGCAATCCCGCTGCGTTCGGCGACCAGGTACGCTTCGGCCCCCAGGTTACCCCGGCCCAACGCATTCTGCTGTGGGAAGCCGAGACCAGCGGCGGCTTGCTGGTTGCGGTCCCGCCGCATGGCGTCGCCGCGTTTGAGGCTGCATGCGCGTCCGCCGGGCAAACGGCGTGGACGATTGGTCAAGTCATCGGCGGGCAAGGGATTGAAGTCGTATAGATGGGGTTAATGCTCCAGACGGGGCGGCGGCGGGTTTAGGTCTACGGATAATCCCAGGGTCTGCGCCAACATCGCCTGTGCTTGCTCCGCCAGCGCCACCGGAGAATCACTCGGCTTGGGCGTCACCTCCGCCAGCGGCGACACCTCCACTGTCAGCGGACCGCGTCGCCCGGCAACGCGCCACAGCACCGACCAGAGCGATTCTCCTGCCGCGCCGTGCCAAACCGCCACCTCCACCGGACAGTAGCGCAACCCAACCAGCCGGTAGGGGATGCCATGCTCCACGGCAATGGCAAAGGCGCCATAGCGAAACGGATAGAGCGCATGTCCCGGTCCCAGTCGCCCCTCCGGGAAGAGGACAATGGGCGGCTGCTCGGCACGGGCAAAGGCAGCTGCCACCGCTTGGCGCACAGCCTGCCGCGATTCGCGACTCTTGCGCGCCACGAAGACTGTGTCCATACTGGCTGCGATGGCTCCAATCACCGGCGCCTTTGCCACCTCCAACGCGGCTAAAAAGCGCACCGGCGTCAACGACATCAACACCAGCGGGTCGAGAAAGGTCAGATGGTTGGGAAAGAGAAAGCCACGATGAGTCCGCAGCACCGCCGGTTGCGCACAGACCACGCGCACCGCCAGCACGCGCAGCACCAACCACGCCAAGCCGGAGACCAGCCAGCTTGCCGGGCGTATCCCACGCACGCGACCCGGCAGCCAGCCGCTTATCACGATCACCATCCCCCCCAACGTCACCAGGAACGCTGCCACCCCCACGCGCAGCCCTGCCCGTAGCTTGTCCATTTCCCGCCCCTCGCACGGTGCGCCCCGCCGCTCGCACGACATGTGGGCGCGACATTTGACTGTGGAATCATCCGACGGATTAGGCGATTATTGTATTCGCCGCCCCAGAGGTCGCCAAAGCGTCTGGTCGCGCGCGCCGGCTTAGACATACGGCCCGGTCATCGCTATAATAGGACACGGTGTTTGATCACCCTTGCCCCGCTCTGCGTCCTGCACACCGCCATTGCCCACCCATTTGCGCGCAGATAGGTTGAACGTACCGACTCGATACGGAAGTTGCCGGAGAGTGTGGACCCAGCGTTGAAACACTGCAAGCTCACCCCTGACCGCCCCACCTACCCCAGCGTTGCTCCCCATCCCGTTCCTGTTCAGGCGGGGCGCAATCATCCGGTGTGTCCCACGTTTTGGGTTGGCGGCGCACCGCGCCGAGGACGGGCCGCGCTCCTGGCGTTGTGGTTTGCCTGCGTCTGCCTCCTCGGCATAACGTCGCCGGTGCACGCCCAATCTCAAACGGTGGAACGCTGGGTGGATGCCATCTTCGGCGACGACAGCCGCAACTGCACCCGCACTATCGAGGAGGGCGAGGACGGCGAGCCGGACACCTACATCTATAACTCGTGCCGCACCCTGGCGCGCGCGATTGCGGTTGCCGGAGCGAACGATGTTATCCGCGTCACCGGCGGCACCTACAACCTGCCGGTCACCATCGCCAAGCCGCTGACCATCATCGGCGGCTACTTGCCCGGCTTCGGGCAACAAATCGAGCCGCCCAACTTCCCTAATCTCCAGATCACCACCCTCAACGGGTCCAATTTGGGAACGACGGTGACCATCCGCGGGCAAGCGCTGACCCTCATTGATCCCAGCATCACCGGCGAACCGCCCATGAGCGTCACCCTGCGCGACCTGCGCATCAGCGGCGGCAACAACAGCGGACTGGTCATCTTCTCCGCGGGCAGCAGCTTCCCGCCCACCGCGCCCAATCGCGTCAACGTTACCCTGAACAACGTGGTGGTCTTCGGCAACAGCGGCGCGCAAGGTGGCGGCATCCGCATCACCGGCACCGGCAACCGCCTGACCATCAACGGCGGTGCGGTGCAAAACAACACCGCCACCTCCGCGGGCGGCGGCATCTTTGTGGGCAGCAACGCTCTGCTCGGCGTAAGCGACAAGACCGTCATTGCCGGCAACAGCACGGGGGCGGGCAACGGCGGCGGCATCGCGCTCAGCAGTGCGTTGACCGTCACGCTGGGCGGCTTCACCCTCACCGCCAACAGCGCAGCCAACGGCGGCGGTCTCCATGTGGCAGGCAGTGTGCTGGAACTAGGCAGCGACAGCGTGGTGCTGGGCAACAGCGCGACCAACGGCGGCGGCATCTACATCGCGAGCGGCGCGCCCGTCCTGGGCAGCGCGCTGATCCAACAAAACAACGCGACCAACCAGGGCGGCGGTATCTTCATCAACGGCGGCAGCCCGCTCCTGAGCAGCCTGACTGTGCTCACCAATACCGCGAGCAGCGGTGGCGGCGTTTTCGTCAACGCGGGCAGTCCGCAACTCGCCGGGCTGGCGCTGGTCGGGAATCGCGCCGTCGGCGGCAACGGTGGCGGGCTGTTCTTGGCGGGCGGCAACGCCACCTTGGCGGGCAACGCCTATACCAACAACCAGGCGACCGACGGGCGTGGGGGCGGTCTCTATGCCGCGGGCGGCGCGCTCACCGCCACGGGCGAGGCTTTCACCGGCAACCGTGCGCAGATCGGCGGCGGCGCAGCCTTCGCCGGCGTCCCCGGCGCAACGCTCAACGTGCCCACCTTCACCGAAAACCACGCCAGTCAGTTGGGCGGCGGTCTTCATGCCGAGGGCGGCGGCACGCTGATCCTCAATTCACCCGGCTTCAACGGCAACACCAGTGACGATCGCGGCGCGGGGCTATATCTCACCAACCGCACGCTCACCGTCCTGGGCACCGCGCAGTTCTTGGGCAACCAGGCGAGTGGGCAGGGCGGCGCGCTCTTCCTCGCTGCGGGTGGCGTGGCGAATTTCGCCGGTCTGGAGCTAATCGCCAACAGCGCCGCAGCGGGCGGCGGCATCTATCGCGCAGCGGGCGCGGTCACCATCAGCGGCATCGCCTCGTTCCTGGGCAACCAAGCCACCACCGGCAACGGCGGCGCGCTCTATTTGGCAGGCGGCGGCAGCGCGGCGACGCTCACCGCGCTGGCGGCGCAAAACAACGAAGCCGTCCACGGCGGTGTCCTCTTTGCCGACAACGTCACACTGACGCTGGGCCGCGTCGACCTCCAGAGCAACACCGCCGGCGGCAACGGCGGCGCGCTTCACCTCAACAACGCCACGCTGACCATCACCGACACCGCCACCTTGATTGACAACCAGGCAGGCCAAAGCGGCGGCGCGATCTATGCCGCGGGGAGCACGCTCACCCTACAGCGCGGGGGCGAACTGCGCGCCAACCGCGCCGAAGGCGCAACCGGCGGCGCGCTTTATCTGCGTAGCCCCGGCAGCGCCAACCTGGGCGCGCTCCTCCTCTTCGAGAATTTCGCCGGCACCCACGGCGGTGGTCTCTATGCCGACGGGCTGTCCATTGCCCTCGCTGCGGGGAGCGAAATCGCGCGCAACGCCGCGCAGGGCGGCTCCGGCGGCGGCTTCTATGTGATCGGCGGCGCGCTCACCCTCACCGGCGTCCAGGTCACCCAGAACGACGCCTTCCTGGAGGGGGGCGGCTTTTATGTCAACAACAGCGCGCTCACCCTGCAAGGTGGGACCACGCTGCAAGGCAACCGCGCCTTTGTCAGCCGTGGCGGCGGCGGCTCCGTTGTGCAATCCCCTGCGGTCACCCTCGCCAAAGCAACCTTTAGCGCCAACTCCGCCGAGACCGACGGCGGCGCACTTGCCGTACTCACCAGTACACTCACCGCGCTCCAGCTTGCCGGGCCGCCGCCGGACGGCGCCACCTTCACCAATAACACCGCCAAAGCACGCGGCGGCGCGCTCTATGTGGAGGGCGGCACCGTCACGCTGCACCAGGTCACCCTGGACGGCAACCGCGGCGCGCAGGGCGGCGGCGTCTACGCCACCACCAGCGCGTTCACCCTGCGCGACAGCACCTTGCGCCAGAACGTCGCCGAGACGGGCGCGGGCGGCGCGCTCTATCTACAAGCAAGCAGCGCCGACTTTAGCGCCAACATCCTGCGCCAAAACCGGGCCGCGCTGGGCGCGGGCCTGCACCTGGTCAACACCCCGCTGGCGCGCTTTGCCGGCGACGCATGGCTCGACAACCTCGCGACCCAGCGGGGCGGCGGATTGGCCCTCCAAAACAGCCGCGCCGAGTTGGCGCGCGTGGTCTTGCGCGGCAATCGCGCCGACCTGGACG